>NZ_JAGQCP010000048.1:0-19185 GCF_024346255.1 Cyanobium sp. BA5m-10
GCCTTCCAGGCCTCCGGGGCCCTGGTGGGCACGCATTTCTGAGTGCAGGTCGGCCAGTTGCACCAGCTGGCGGGGCGCACCGCGACCTGTGCAGATCACTTCCATGCCGTCGGGTTTGGCCGCCAGGGTGCGGGCTACATCTTCGATATCAAGCAGGCCCAGATCAAGCACCGGGTTGAGCTCGTCGAGCACCACCACCGAGTAGAGGTCGCTGGCGATGGCCCCTTTGGCAATGTCCCAGCCCCGCTGGGCCTCCTGCCGGTCGAAGCGGGTGGCTTCCTCGGCACTGAAAAAGTCTCCCCTGCCGGTGCGCACCTGGTCGATCAGGTGGGGAAAGCCCTGTTGCAGGGCTTCGATGGCGGCATCTTCGTCGTAGGCCCGGCCGGGCCCCTTTAGGAAGCGCAGCAGCAGCACCCGTGTGCGTTTTTCCTCGCAGATACCCAGGCCGATGGTGCGCAGAACCACCCCTAGGGCCGCCTGGCTTTTGCCCTTGCCATCGCCGTCATAGACGTGCAGCTGGCCGTGGGCGCGCTCATCGCTGCCGGCCGCCGTACGGATGCCGATACCCCGGCCTGTTCCCCGTTGCGGCGTCTGGGTGCTGCTCATATGGCGATGTTACCGGCGTCATTGGGGTAGGGGTTGCCAAGATCTGGGCAGGAGTTTGGTGGCGATGCTGTTTTCCCCGTTGGAGCTGTTGCCGCCGCCGTTGGAGCTGGCGCTGGCTTCGCTGCGTCAGCAGTTGGCGTGCCTAGATCGGCTCGTGCTGGCCTATTCCGGTGGCGTTGATAGTTCCCTAGTAGCTGCTCTCGCCGTAGAGCAACGCGGCGAGGCGGCTTTGGCGATTACGGGTGTGTCTCCGGCCCTAGCCCCCCACCTGCGGGCGGAGGCGGCGGAGCAGGCTCGTTGGCTGCGGATCACCCACCGGGAGATCGCTACGGCGGAGCTGGCAGATCCGGCCTACGCCAGTAATCCGGACCAGCGCTGCTACGCCTGCAAGCGGGAGCTGCACCGGCTGCTGGCGCCGATCGCGGCCGCGGCGGCAGGGGCGACCGTGCTCGATGGCGTCAATGCCGAGGATCTAGATGATCATCGGCCCGGCATTCGGGCCGCAAAGGAATTCGGAGTGCGTTCGCCCCTGGCCGAGGTGGGCCTCGACAAGGCCGGCGTACGCCAAATTTCTCGGTCCCTGGGATTGCCCTGGTGGGACAAGCCTGCCCAGCCGTGTCTGGCTTCGCGCTTTCCCTACGGCGAACCGATCACGGCGGAGCGGCTGGAGCGGGTGGCTGCAGCGGAAGCCTGGTTGTTGGCAAGGGGATGGCCCCAGGTGCGCGTGCGCTCCCAGGGCCAGACGGCTCGGATTGAACTGCCTCCCGCCCAATTGGATCGCGCCCTGGGTTTGTGGGCCAAGCCCGAAACCAGGCAGGCGCTGGTGGCGGCCTTCCTGGAGTTGGGCTTTAGCGCCGTTGGGCTGGATCTGGAGGGGCTGGTGAGCGGCAAGCTCAACCGGGAACTGGGCTCCGCCAACCGGTGGTTAGCCGGCTGAGATCAGAGGGTCACCGCGGCGGTGAAGCCATGCTCCTGCAACGGATCACGCGGGCTCTCAGCAATCGACGGCGGTGTCTCGCGGCGGAAGCTGGTGAGCTTGTGGTCGTTGGCTGAAAGCTCGGCGGCGAGTACCGCACAGGCTTTCTCCGGCATCGTGTGATCACCGCAGGTGAACACATCAACCGCCGCGTAGCCCGATTCCGGCCAAGTGTGAATCGAGATATGGGATTCGGCCAGCAAGGCCAATCCCGTAACCCCTTGGGGTTCGAATCGGTGGGTGATCAGGTTGAGGAGGGTGGCACCGGCACGCTTCGCTGCTGCGGTGATGGTGTCCCTCAGGAAGGCTTCGTCGTCGAGCTTGGCGCTGTCGCAGCCATAAAGCTCAAGGATGCAGTGTTTTCCGACCGTTTCGGAAATCTGGTGAGGCAGTGGAGAGGCTGCGGTGGTAGCAGCAGGGGCCTCGGTCCATCCCGGGTTCGGGTGGAGGCAGGGCAGGGTCTGGGTCATCGAATCCGACCAAACGAGCAATTCACCATAGGCTGTCAGCCAGGTTGTGGGGCCTAGCTGTCCAAGTCAGTTGGCATCTTCGGATCGAGCTGGCCGGCGCGCATCCGCACCACCTGGCTTTCGGCTTGCCAGCCCCCACTGAAGGCTCCCAGGTGGGTGGCACTCACCAGGCACTGGTGACCTTCGCCCACCGCCTCGAGCAGCAATTGTTGCCGCTCCGGGTCTAGCTCGGCGAGCACGTCGTCGAGGAGCAGTAGGGGTGGCTCCCCCAGGACGGAGCCCACAAGCTCGAGCTCAGCCAGCTTGAGGGCCAGTACCAGGGTGCGTTGCTGGCCAGCCGAGCCGTAGCGGCGGGCCGGTTGGCCGGCCAAGGCCAGCTCTAGCTCGTCCCGGTGGGGCCCCACCGTGCATTGCCCCAGCCGCAGTTCCTCTTGGCGTTGAAGCTGTAGCTGCTCAAGCAGGGATTGACGCCAAGGCTCCTCAGCCTCCTCTCCCGCCAAGACGGTGCCGCTTTGGTAATTCAGTTGCAGCTGTTCACGGCCTCCGCTGAGCCGCTCCTGCCAGGCTGCGGCCAGGGGCTCGAGGCGCCGGATCGCTCGGAAGCGGCGCCGGTGTAAGCGGGTGCCGATCACGGCCATTTGCAGATCAAAGGTGTCGAGTAGGGCCAGCAGGCTGGTTCCCCCCAGGCCGCGCCGCAGCAATTGGCTGCGCTGGCGTAGCAGCCGGCCGTAGCGACTCAGCAGATCGCCGTAGAGAGGCTCGAGCTGCAGCACCACCCGGTCGAGCCACTGACGCCGGCCAGCGGGCTCGCCCCGCACCAGCTCGAGGTCGAGGGCGCTGAAGCCCACGCAGCGCAGCGAACCCAGCAGGTCAAGCTGGCGCTCCAGCTGCTTGCCGTTGCGCTGGGCCTGCCTGCCGGCACTTCGGCGCAGCTCCAGCTGCAGCTGGTCCCCGCCGCTGGTGAGGGCGCGCACCTGGCC
Source organism: Cyanobium sp. BA5m-10 (assembly GCF_024346255.1). NCBI lineage: Bacteria > Bacillati > Cyanobacteriota > Cyanophyceae > Synechococcales > Prochlorococcaceae > Cyanobium > Cyanobium sp. BA5m-10. The sequence continues at coordinate 3,033 of NZ_JAGQCP010000048.1, forward strand.
GCTGGCCTCGCCGTGCTGGATCAAATCACGATCGCTACTGGTGCGGTGGGATCGCAGGCAGCCAAGTAATTCCACCGCTTCCAGCAGGTTGGATTTGCCCTCGCCATTGGCCCCGATCACCAGCAGCCGGGGAGCTTCCAGGCTCAGCTCCAGCCGACTGATATTGCGGAAACGCAGCAGCTCCAGGCGATGCAGCCGGATGGGTCTGATGCGGTGTGCGGTTAAGGTAAGCCAGGCAGGGTGCCATTAAGGGCATGTAGCTCAGTTGGATAGAGCATCAGATTCCGGTTCTGAGGGTCGGGGGTTCGAGTCCCTCCATGCTCGTCACCCAACCGCATCCCGCCCCACCTCTCCCCACCGCCGAGGCAGTTAAGGCCCAGGCGGTGGGGTTTTTGCTTAGGAACTGTGGTTTGCGGCCCAAGCCCAGCTTGAAATCAACTCTCTAGCTTGAGATCAATTCTCCAGCTTGAGCCCCATGGCGCGGATGCCCCCCGGATCCACGGCAAACCCGTAGCGCTCCAGGGCAGCAAGGGCCTGGGGCGGGGCTGAAAGCGAAATACTGCACCCCGCCAGCTCCCGGCGCAATCGGCCCAAGGCGGCATGGACAAGCACCGCCAGGATCTCTGCCTCAGCTGGATCGGCAGGATCGGCGCAAAGGTCCCAGAGGTTGGCATTGAGGGCGAGGTCGCTGGTAGCTCTGACAAAACCCACCAGCTGGCCATCGGGGCCCGCCACGCCCAAGTGCCAAACGCTTAGCTCCAGCACCCGCTGCCAGCGCTCAGGCTGCCGGGGCTGATCACCCGCTGCCACCAGCAGCCTGTTGAGCGCTTCGGCACTGGGCAGTAGGCCATCGGCCAGCAGGTGGTAACCATCCCTCAGTTGTGGGGCTTGGGGCTGGCTGCGGAATGGGATCAAGAGGGAGTCCAGAGCTGGGCTGATCTAGGTAGGGGCTGAAGGGAATGGACTCAGCCGGTGTTGCGCATGCCCGCCGCGATGCCGTTGATAGTGAGCAGGGCGCCTCGCAGCAGTTCACTGCGGCTATAGGTGCGCCCATCGTCGCTGCTGCTGGCGCTCGTTTCACTCATCGGTGGTTGGCGGTTTTGGTCGCGCAGGCGTCTGAGCAGGGCCACCTGCAGGAAGCCGAGCGGAATGATCGTGCGGTTGCGTAGATCCACCGAGAGCTGCAAGGCAGGATCGCCATCCAGCAGTCGGCTGTGGCCGGTGATCGCCAGCACCAGATCGCGGGTAAGGCCAAATTCGGCAGCGATCGACTGGAAGATTGCTTCAAAGGCCTCGCGGTTTTCGCTGCGGCCCAGGGCCTGGACGTAGTGGTGGGCCAGGTCGAGATCCACCTTGGAGAGGGTCATCTCCACTTTGGAAATCAGCATGCGGAAGAACGGCCAGCGCTGGTAGAGCAACCGCAGTAGCTCCAGCTGGCCTGGATCCTGGTCGAGCTCCTCCTGCAGGGCGGCTCCCACCCCAAACCAGCTGGGCAACAGGAAGCGGCTCTGGGTCCAGCCGAATACCCAGGGGATGGCCCGCAGGCTTGAGAGGTCCTTGGCGCCACTCTTGCGGCGGGCCGGGCGGCTGGAGATCTGCAGCTTGCTGATCTCTTCGATTGGGGTCACCTGCTGGAAGAAGGCCACCAGGTCGGGGTTGTCGTGCACCAGGGCCCGGTAGTGGTCGCGGGAGCGGGCCGCCAGTCGGCCCATCAGCTCGTTCCAGCTGGGGGTTTCGTCAACGGGGCTGCTCACCAGGCTGTTCTGCAACACGGCGGTGGTGACCGTTTCCAGGTTGTAGAGCGCTAGCTCCGGCAGGGAGTATTTGGAGGCCAGCACCTCCCCCTGTTCGGTGATCTTGATGCGGCCGCTGAGGGTGCCGCTTGGCTGGGCCAGGATCGCCTGATAGGCGGGCCCACCACCGCGGCCCACCGAGCCGCCCCGGCCGTGGAAGATGCGCAGGGCGACGCCGTGCTCGATGGCCAGACGCTGCAGGGCGATCTGGGCCTTATGGATTTCCCAGTTGCTGGAGAGGAAGCCCGAATCCTTATTGCTGTCGGAGTAGCCCAGCATCACTTCTTGGAGTGGCTGGCCACCGTCACTGCCCAGCAGGGCTAGGTAAAAAGGATGGCGGAACAGGGTGCCCATCACCGCTGGCGCCTTCTGGAGATCCTCCACCGTTTCAAACAGCGGCACCACCAGCAGGCCGGCGCGCTGGGCAAGTGGGTCTACTAGCCCGGCCTCCTTGGCCAGCAGCAGCACCTCCAGCAAATCGGACACCGTGTGACTCATCGAGATCACATAGGTGCGGCAAATACGCGATCCGAATTCCTGCTGCAGCCTCTGCAGCATCCGGAACACGGCGAAGGTTTCGGCTGTGGCGGCACTCCATTTGGCCGTGGGCGGCAGCAGGGGGCGGCGGGTCTGGATTTCGCTGAGCAGCCATTCGACCCGCTGGGCCTCATCCATCTCGCCGTAGGGCACGGCTAACTGCAAGTAGCGGCTGAGTTCGTCGAGGGCATCGCTGTGGCGGGTGCTCTCCTGGCGGATGTCCAGGCTGGCAAGGCAGAAGGCAAAGATCTGGGCCTGGCTGATCAGGTGCTGCAGCGATTCGCAGCTCAGGCCAGTGCGCTCGAGGCTGTCTTGGATCAGTTCCAGGTCGTAGCGGAATTCATCAACCGTGCTGTAGTGCAACTCCTGGGTGGGAGCGGGGGCCATGCTGCCCCCCATCGGCGGCGGTGGGGCGCTGCCATCGCAGGGAGACTCCCAGCCGGCATCGGCCAGTTGCTGGTTGCGTTGGTGGGTGAGCCGCAGCCGCTCCATGGTGTAGCTGAGCTTGAGCCGGTAGGGCTCGAGTCGGTAGCGGGCAGCCCGCTCCTCGTAGATCTCCGGGAAGCGCAGCCGGTCCATTTCCAGCGACTCCAGCAGGGCCGGGCTCACCTGGCTCCACTGCATCGAGATGCTGAGCTGGTCACTGAGCTCGTTCACCGCCTTGAGATAGCGCTCCAGCATCAGCTGGCGTTGATAGCAGGCGGTGCGCCAGGTGATGTCCGGTGTCACCGAGGGGTTGCCGTCCCGGTCTGAGCCCACCCAGGAGCCGAAGGTGCAGAACGAATCCCGTGGCGGTTCCACGTCTGGATAGCTCAGCTTCAGGGCGGCGCGAATGCGATCGCGTAGCTGGGGCATGGCGTCGAAGAGCACCTGCTGGAAGTAGTGCAGGGCGTAGTCGACCTCGTCGAGCACCGTCGGTTTGAACTGGTGTAGTTCGTCGGTGCGCCACCAGAGCCGGATCTCCTCCTCTAGCTGGAGTCTCAGGCCTTGGCGCTCAAGGCAATTGAGGCCGCTGCCCTGCTCCAGTTTCTGGATCAAGGTGGCCACACGCCGCTGCTTGTGCCGCACCGTATGGCGCACAATTTCGGTGGGGTGGGCGGTGAACACCAGCCGCAGGTCGAGGGTGCGCAGCAACTTCTCCAGCTGGGCTGGCGGCACATTCAGGCTGCGCAGGCGGGCGAACAGCTGGCGAAAGGTGGCCGGGTCGGTCTGGTTGGCGAGGGCCGGCAGGAAGGGATCGCTGGGGCCATTTTCCTGGTTTTTGAGGCTGTCGAGGTAGGTGTCCTCCTCGATGTGTTGCTCGAGGATGTTGACCAGCTGGAAATAAAGAGAAAAGGCCCTGGCCGCGGCGATTGCCTCGGCCAGATCCATCTCGCGGATCAGCTGCACGATCGCCCCAGTGACATCAGCCTCGTCTGGGTCACTCAGCTGCTTGAGGCGCAGCAGTCGCTCGGCCTGCTCGGGGGGGCACTCGCTGCGCAGCACCGTCTCCCAGAGATCTTCAACTAATTCGAGACGCTCGCCCAGCAGCCGCGTGACCCGCTGGGAAGCCGGTATCGCTTCGCTGGCTGCAGCGGGAGTGGGCATGGACTGCCGCATTGGAGCTGAATTGGCGGCGGAGTGATTTTCGATCATCCCAAAGGACCAGGCACCCCGTCTGTGGCGATTGCCTCAAGTAGCTCGGCCTCCTGGCTTGCCATCGCCTCGACGGTCTGGTTGAGCAGGGTCGGGATCGACAGGCCAGCCTGGTGTCCGGCTAGCCAGCTCATGGCCTGGTTGCCCTGGTCAAGGACGCCCTGCAGGGGGGCGAGCACCCGGGTTAGGCCCAGCTCTTCAGCAAGTGGAGCCAGATCTGCCAGCTCCTGAGCAAGCCAGTCTCGGACCTGGATCGGGGCCCCATTGCGCCAGTGCATCACGCTGGCATCAAGGCTGGAGCGGGCTGCGGCCCGGTCGTTGGCATCGGCGAGGGCGGCTAGCTGGGATGGGTCCAGGCTGCTGGCCTGGAGTGGGTCGTAGCGCTCCGGTTCTCGCATCAACTGCTGTAAGCGCAGTTCGGCGAAGGCCGTAATCGCCAAAAGCACGAGTGGATCGGTGACCAGATCGCAAATGCGAATCTCCAGCCGGTTGAGGTCGTGGGGCCGGTTGTCGCCATTGGGCCGCACTGATGTCCAGAGATGGCGCACGTTTTGCATGGTGCCCAAGGCCAGTTGCTCGCCCATCCAGCTGATGTAGTGCTGGTGATCCAGGAACAGGGGCACCTCCGCTGGCGTCAGGGGAAACTGCAGCCAGCGCTGGGAATGGGCAGCGGTTACAACCCCGTCGAGAAAGGGCGAGCTGGCGCTGAGGGCCAGGAGCAGGGACGCTTCGCAGCGCATCAGGCGCAGGCCCGCAAACAGGCTGGTCATCGGCTCGAGGCCGTGGCCTGCGGTGAGCCCCAAGTTGATGTGCACACTGGCTGTAACCACCTTGGTGCCGTAGGTGGCCTCGATGTAGCCGTGATACGGATTGGCCGGATCTGAGCGCTCAAAACGCTGGCTGTCCCCCAGGCTCAGCGTGCTGCCGGGCAGCAGGGTGAGCTGGCGGCTGGCGAGCCAGCGGCGCAGCCGTTGGCGGGGCTCGAGCAGCAGTTGCAGTTGCCGGGCGTAGTCGGCATCCGGGGGAGTGATGTATTCGAGGTTGCGGCAATCGGGCTCGGTTACGAACCCCTCGAGGGCGGCCGCAGCCTCGGCGCTGCAGCCCACCACCGTGCCATCGGCACGGCCGGTGTAGAGCTCCACCTCAAAACCTTTAAGCAACAGGGGGGCGCTCATGGCTGGGCCGGCAGCAGGCAGGCCAGGGCTTTGAGCATGCCGCGGGCTTTGTTCAAGGTTTCCTGGTATTCGAGTTCAGGCTTGGAGTCGGCCACTACTCCAGCGCCGGCTTGCACCTGCACCCGCCAGCCTCCTTCGGGGTGGGGTAGCACCACCATCGTGCGAATGGTGATAGCGGTGTTGAGTGCGCCAGCCAGGTCAACCCCGCCATACACCCCGGAGTATGGGCCTCGGGCGTCGGGCTCCAGGGCGTGGATCAGCTGCATAGCCCGAATTTTGGGAGCGCCACTGACCGTACCGGCGGGGAAGGAGGCCATCAGCAGGTCCCATACCGTTTGGCCCTCGGCCAGCAGGCCCTCCACCTGGCTCACGATGTGCATTACGTGCGAGTAGCGCTCGATCACCATCAGCTCGCTCACCTTGACGGTGCCTGGCTGGCAGACGCGGCCCAGGTCGTTGCGGCCCAGATCCACCAGCATCACGTGCTCGGCCCGCTCCTTGGGATCAGCCAGCAGCTCCGCCTCCAGGGCCAGGTCTTCGGCCTCATCGGCGCCCCGGGGGCGCGTGCCTGCGATTGGCCGTAAAGAAGCCTTCACTCCCCCTGCGGCCGTTGGTTCTGCCTTCACCATCACCTCCGGACTGGAGCCGATCAGATACCATCCGCCGAAGTTGAAAAACGCCATGTAGGGCGAGGGATTCACCATCCGCAGGCTGCGGTAGAGCTCGAAGGGATCGCGATCGATGCGGGTTTCCAGCCGCTGGCTGAGCACCAGCTGGAACACGTCGCCAGCTTCGATGTGCCCTTCCCCGCAGCTCACGGCGGCTTCGAAAGCCTCCTGGCCGACGTTGCTGGTGGTCCGCAAATTGGCAGCGATGTCACCGGCAGTGGCGTCGTGCCAGTTCAGGGGGGTGCCGGCACCCGGCAGGGGGGCGTGCATGCGCTCCTCTAGGGCCTGGATGCGGGCTGCGGCCGCGGCGTAGGCGGCCTGTGGATCCTGGCCGCCACTCAAATCGGCGTAGGCCACTGCGGTGATCTGGCGCTTCACCTGGTCGAACACCAGCAGGCTGTCGGCCAACATCCAGCAGCCATCAGGCGGTGCACCCTCGGCCGCCGGATGTACCGGCACGCTGGGTTCGATCCAACGGATCAGCTCGTAGCCCCAGAAGCCAAATAGCTGGCCCACCGGTGGCAGACCGGGGATCGGCGGGCTGGATAGGGGCTCTAGGCACTGGCGCAGCAGGTCGAAGGGGTTGCCCTGCAGCCGCTCCTCGGAGCCGGTGCGCCACTGGCGCACACTTTGGTCGCCCCGGCTGGTGAGGGTCCAGAGCGGATCAGACACCACAAAGCTCCAGCGGCCGATGCGCTCACCACCTTCCACCGACTCCAGCAGCACGCCATGACTGCTACCAGCTCCGGCCTTCAGCCAGGCGGTGAGAGGGGTTTCCAGATCTGCAGGCCAGCGCTTCCAGAGGGGGATGAAGTTGTGGCCAGCCGCGACTGCCTCGAGAAAAGCCTGTTGGGCTAAGCCATCGCGATCGGGGCTGGTCATCGGACAAGCGGGCAGGCAAAAAAAACGGGGCGCCTGGCCCCGCCTTTATAGGGGTTGGTTAACGCAGCTCAAGCGTCGAAGGTGTTCTTGCCGGTGAACTTGAGATTGGCGGGATTTTGGTTGGCGCCGATGCGGCGGGGGTTATGACCAACCATGGTGCGACCCTCATTGACCTTCTCGGGGAAAACGCCGTCCTTGGGGTGCAGGAACTCGGTGTCGCCGCCAGGGAAGATCCGGTAGATCTTGTAATCCTCGATCCGGGGCTTGAACTTGGTGCGCAGCTGGGTGCCCAAGGCGAGGCACTGCTCCTTGCGGGCGAAGTACATCAAATTTTCGCCCGCATTCATGTGGGCCGCGCCACCGGTGGGCAGCTCGAAGACCTGCTCCTTCGGGCTGCTCCAGGTGATGGCGTATTTCTCCTCAGTTTCAGCAGAGTTCAGCAGGCCGCCGGTGCTGCCGATGTACTTCGGGAGTTGACCGCTGAGCACCGTCGCTGCCATGGCTTTGGAACGTTTCAGCCGGAAACTAGCACCGTGGTTTTGACCGGATCGGGGCTTCTGCCGCACTCTTCACACCCGTCAACAAACCGGCCCTTCAGCAAACCGGGAAAAACACGGTCAAGCCGCTGCCGTTGCGCTCGGTGAGGCGACCGCCGAGCCGATGGAACAGCCGCTGGGTGGCTTGACGGCTCAGCTGCAGGCTGCCGGTGGTGGGGTTCCAGCTCAGCACAGGCCCCACCAGCTCCCTCTGCTCGCCGTTCCCCATCCCGTCGTTCTCGCTGGGGTCGTGGCCCTCGCTGTTGAGCTGCAGCTTCAGCCTGCTGCCGGCCGGCAGCAGGCTCACGGTCACGCGGCTGCCGCTGGGCAGGCCGCGGCTGAAGCGGTCGATAAGACCGCCCAGCATGGTTTCGAGCCGGGCCGGATCGCTCAGCACCGGCGACAAGCCATCGGCTACCGCCAGCTCTAGGTCCAGGCCGCGGCGCGCCAGTTGCCGCTGCCACAGTTCTTGCTGCTGGTGCAGCACCGCACTGAGGTCGGTGCGGGCCAGGTCGTGGCTTTCAAGGGGCTGTTCGCAGCCTGGTTGGCGTTGCAGCTCGGCCGCTAGGAAGATCAGGCCGAAGCGATCGATTTGCTCACTGCATTCGCCGTCGATCTGCTCGAGGCGCTGGCGCACCACCGACGGCAAGTCGTTGCGCCGCAGCAAGGAGCGGATCAGGGTGCGGATCGTGGCCAGCGGTGTGCGCACCTCGTGGGTGAGGGCCTCGAGCAGGGCTAATTCGCTGCTAACAGCTCGTGGGGTGTCGCTGGCCTGGCGCTCCTGGGCCTGGGCTGGGCGATCGCTACCGCCATGCACCAGGGGCTGCAGGGTCAGGCTGGGGGCCATGGCGGCCAGCCGTTCCCCCAGCCGCGGCCAGAAGCGCAAGCCCAGTTGGTCGTCGCTGCGCAGGGGCCCCAGTCGCTCTAGGGCGCTGCGCAGGTCTGCCGAGGCTGCGGGATCCTGGCTCAGTAGGCGCCCATGGATAAGGCCTAGGGCCTCGGACAGGGCCTCAGGGTCGAAGCGAACAATCAGGCGCCGGCCTTCAGCCGGGCCATCGAGGCAAAGGGCTACCTGTAGCTGGGGGGTTATCACCAGCAGGAGGGGGTCGGTGCCGTCCTCCTCCGCCAGCGCTAGCCGCTGAAAGCTGCCGCATGGAGCTGGGTTGCCGGCTCCTGGCAGAAGGGGTGCCGGGCTGGGCAGCAGGCCATCTAGGTCGCTTGGGGCCCAAACCCAGCCCTGCAGCTGCTGCAACAGGGCTGGTTCATAGAGGGCGGGCAGTGGCGCGGCCAGCCATAGGCCCTGGAGGGGTTGGTGGGGCAGCAGAAAATCCTCCTGCAGGGTGGCCAGGGCTGCCCACCACTGCCGCCGCGCGCAGTCCTCGTTGCCGACTCCGGTTGGCACCCCTTCAGCCAAACAACGTCGCAGGTCGGCCAGGCTCACCAGCGGCCCTGGGCCGTGCGGCCCAGGCGGGCGGCTGAGGCGCACAGCCCAAGGGAGATGAAGTTCACCAACATGGCGGACCTTCCATAACTCAGCCAGGGCAGGGGGATGCCGGTGATGGGACCTAGTCCAATGGTCATGTTGATGTTCACCACCACTTGGAACATCAGCATCGCCCCAATTCCCACCACCACCAGGGCCTCGTAATCGCTGCGGGCCCGTCCAGCGATCTGTAGCAGGCGCCACATCAGCAGGGCGAAGCCGGCCACCACCAGCACCGAGCCGAGAAAACCGGTTTCCTCGCCAAGGGCGCTGAAGATGAAATCGGTGTGTTGCTCAGGGATAAACCGCAGTTTGGTGAGGGAGCCTTGCATCAAGCCGGTGCCCCAGATCTGCCCTGAGCCGATGCCCACGGTGCTCTGCAGCAGGTGGTAGCCGCCGCCGAGGGGATCCTGGGCGGGGTCAAGAAACAAGGTAAGCCTGGCTCGCTGGTGGGGGCGCAGGCCGTGCTCCCAGAGCCAGGGGGTGGCGATTGCGAAGATCCCCTGCACCGCAAGGCTGATCGCCAGGGCCACCCGCTTCCAGGGCAGGCTCTTCCAGGCCAGCCAGCCCATCAGGGGCACCCAGCCCAGTAGCAGCCAGGGCAGGGTGCCTGCCACGATCGCCGCCACAAGAGGGGAGAGCAGCAGCACCACCCAGGCCCCAGGCATGCCAGCCCAAAACAGCATCACCAGCAGTACGGCGCCAAACACAAGCGAGCTGCCAAGGTCGGGTTGCACAAAAACCAGCAGCCAGGGCAGGGCGATCAGGCCCACTGGACGGATCAGGTCAACAGGACGATCAACCGGGTGTCTGGCTAGAACCCCAGCGAGCAGCAAGATGGCGCCCACCTTGGCGAATTCCGAGGGCTGCACATAAAAGCCGCCAATGTTGATCCAGCTCTGGGCCCCTAGGGCGCTGGTGCCGACAACTCTTACCGCCACCAGGCTGGCGACCATGGCGATATAAATCGGCCACTTAAATGGGATCAGCCGATCCAATGGCATTCGCGCCAGCAGTAGGGCCACCACCATGCCCACCGCCGCCGTTACCCAGTGCTGGTACCAGTCGGCGTAATTCGCTTGGCGCTGGGTGCTGGCAATCAGGATCCCGGCGATCGCCACCATTGCCAGCGGTACCCCCCAGAGGATCAGGTCCACGTCGGCTAGGGGGTTGCGCCGGCTGCTGCGGCCACTAAAAAATCGCGGGTTGCGACGCCCAAACTGGCTCAACATGGGCTTCAGGCTGGCACCAGATGGGCGGCGCTGAGCTGTCGGGCCAAAGCCAAAAAGCCCCGGGCGCTGATCGATTCGGGGTGGCTGAGCACTACGGGGCGTCCGGCATCCCCTCCCTCCCGCACGGGCATCTCCAGGGGGAGTTCGGCCAGTAGGGGCACTCCGGCCTCTTCAGCCAGGCGAGAGCCGCCGCCGCTGCCGAATAGGGCATAACGCTTGTCTGGAGCATCAGGGGGAATGAAGACGCTCATGTTTTCCACCACACCCAGCACGTCCACCCCCATCTGCAGAAACATCGCCAGGCCCCGGCGGGCATCAGCTAGGGAAACCAGCTGGGGAGTGGTGACGATGATCGCCCCGGCCATCGGCACCGCCTGGGCGATGGTGAGCTGGGCATCACCGGTGCCAGGAGGCAGGTCGACGATCAGCACATCCCTTTCGCCCCAGTCGACTTGGTAAAGAAACTGGCGAATGATGCCGTTGAGCATCGGCCCCCGCCAGATCACGGGCTGGTTTTCCTGGATCAGCAGGCCCATCGACACCATGGCGATGCCACAGGTTTCGATCGGTTTCATCACTTGCTGGGCGCCTTCGCCGCTCACTTCAGGCGTGCGATCAGCCACTCCCAGCATGGTGGGGGCATTCGGCCCGTAGATGTCCGCATCGAGCAAGCCCACCTTCAGGCCTGAAGCCGCCAGGGCACAGGCCAGGTTCACCGCAACCGTGCTCTTGCCGACTCCGCCCTTGCCACTGCTGACGGCGATGACCTGACGCACCCCAGGGATGGGCTGGCGCTCTGGCAGTTGACCCCGTTCCTGCCCTTGACCATGACCTGCGGCACCGATTGGAGCGCCGCCGCTGGGCTGGTCCAGCTCAATTTGAACGTCGTTGATGCCTTCAAGGGCGAGCAGGGCCGCCTTGGCTTCGGCGGCGATGCGATCCCGCTGGCTCTGGGCAAAGCCAGGTAGGGCAAGGCGAAATACGGCCCGATCCTCCACCAGTCGCGTCTGCTGGATCCAGCCCAGCTCGATCAGGCTGCGCCCGCTGCCGGCATCCTGAACGGCGTTGAGGGCGGCCTGAGCCTGCTCCACAGATGCCATCGGAAATCCAATCAGAGACTGCGATCTTAGGGGCCCTGCCGCTGCCTTTGACCGTCACCATGGCCGTGACAGACCCTCTCGATTACTTGTCTGGGGGGAGGCTGGGCTGAAATGGTTAAACCTTTCCAGCGTCCATGTGGCGCAGCGTCGATGCCTAAGGCCCTGCTGGAAGCTCCACCGGCCGACTCCCGCTCCAGGGCTAAGGCCCTGCTGATGGGCTTGCAGGACTCTATTTGCGCCGGTTTAGAAGAATTTGATGCCGAGGGTTGCTTCGCCGAGGAGAGCTGGGAGCGTCCGGAGGGAGGCGGCGGTCGCTCTCGAGTGATGAAGGGCGGCCGTGTCTTCGAGCAGGGCGGCGTCAATTTCTCAGAGGTAGAGGGCTCGGAGCTGCCCCCCTCGATCCTCAGCCAGCGGCCGGAAGCCAAGGGGCACCGCTGGTTTGCCACCGGCACCTCGATGGTGCTGCACCCCCGCAACCCCTACATCCCCACCGTTCACCTCAACTACCGCTACTTCGAAGCGGGCCCGGTGTGGTGGTTTGGCGGCGGCGCCGATCTCACTCCCTATTACCCGTTCCTGCAAGACGCCCAGCATTTCCACCGCACGCTCAAAGGAGCCTGCGACAGCGTTAATCCCGCTTTTTATCAGGTGTTTAAGCCCTGGTGCGACGAGTACTTCTTCCTCAAGCATCGGGACGAGACCCGCGGCGTGGGCGGCATCTTTTACGACTACCAGGATCCCCGCGGGGTGCTCTACAAGGGCCAGGACCCCGATGGGCCTGCGGCGGCTGTGAGCAACCAATTAGGCCCGGTGCCGCAGAGTTGGGAGCAGCTGTTTGCCCTGGCCAGTGCCTGCGGCAACGCCTTCCTGCCCAGCTACTTGCCGATCGCTGAGAAGCGACAGCACACCCCTTATGGCGAGCGGGAGCGCCAGTTTCAGCTCTACAGGCGGGGCCGCTATGTGGAGTTCAATTTGGTGTTTGACCGGGGCACGATTTTCGGCTTGCAGACCAACGGACGTACCGAGTCGATCCTGATGTCTCTGCCGCCCTTGGTGCGCTGGGAATACGGATATCAGCCGGAGGCTGGCAGCCGTGAGGCCTTGCTCACAGACCTGTTCACTCGTCCCCAGGATTGGCTGGAGGACGGCTCGCTTGCGGACCGCTGCGCCCCCCATCAGGCGCTGAATTAGGTGATGGGTTGATGGTCGCTGGTTTGGTGGCGGCCAGACCAGGAATTGCTGGGGCTGGTTGCAAGCCCTGCTCCAGACCCCGTTGTAAAGCTGAAACCACTCGCTCAGCGATCGCTTGGAGAGCGCCATTGCGGCTGCGGGGATCTCGCAGCGATGCTTCTAGCTGGCCCTCAAGTTTGCCGATCTCGAGAATGGCGATGCCCCGCTTGGGGGCTCCCAGGCCGTCGCGGAAGAGCAGGGGATAGGGGCCAAAGGCCAGCGCCAGGCTTTCGTCTAGTCGGGTTGGGTGGCGATGCAGGGGAGGGATCAGGCCTGAACCCACACCATCTGGTCCGTAGGCGTCGTAGTGGATTTCCAGGACATACCCACCGGCTTGGGCATGGGCTTTGCCCACGCTCCAGTTGGTGCGTGGATCGTCGCCGTCAGCAATGCTGCGCAGCGGTGGGTCGTAGAAGCGGATGGCCAGACCCCTCTGCTGGCCAAGGGCCACCACCGCCTGGGCGGTGAGCAGGTTCCAATAGAGCTCGTCGCGCATGCCCGGCTGCATCGGCGCGGCTGCGCCGAGGTCGACGGCTTCTCCCCCTGTGCCGGCTCCGCCAATCCCCTGGGAATCGGCATGACCCGCCAGCACCAGGATTTCGGTGCTGCTGGGCAGCTCAGCCAGACCTCGCCAGTTTTTGCTCAGCCGGCTGCGCGGCCCTGTGAGCGGATCAAAGTTGGCCAGCGGCGGTGCTTGGGCAGCAGCGCCCCCAGCTATGGCAAGCACTCCGGTCAAGACGAGAGCCAGGGGGCGGAATCGTTGCATGACTGCCAGGCAAGGGTCAGATGGGGGAGCTGAGCAGCTTGCCGTCGCTGAATAGGCCCAGCTTGGGACCCATTTCCAATTCGAGCGCAATTAGCTCATCGCGGTGAGCCCGCAGCCGCAAGGCGCTGCCCGTGGCGCTGTCATGGCTGATCAGGCGCAGCTCCAGGGTTTCGGCCCGCATCGCCCGATTGCGATAAATCAGCCCAGCCGCCGGCCCCAGCAAGGCCAGCAGCAGGGGCCACCAGCCCAGCTGGGGCAGCAGCTGGCGCAGCACCAGCCCCAGGCAGGCGGCCCCCACCGCTCCCAGCACCGAGAGCAGCACCGCCAACCAGGGGCTGGCCGCCACCTCGGCGCGGAAGCAGAGTTGGCGGCGCTCGGGGTCAGTGGATTCGGCGCGCCAACCGCGTTGCAGCAGCCATTCGCTCAACTGGCTCAACACCTCCAGAGGCGGCCGCGATGAGCGCACCTCGACCGTGGTGGTGCGGTCTTTACTGGCGGCACGCAAGAAAAAAACCAGACCTACGGCTAGTAGCAGGGTGAGCAGCAGGGTGGAGCTGAGGTTGGCCATCCATCCAATTGTGACGCCACCCCTAGGGGGCACGGCTTGTCAGCATGGCAAGGCATTCGCCCTTTCCGTGTGACCGCTTCGTCTGCCCCCAGCAACCTGCCGGCTCCCGCCCGCTTCGCCGTGTTTGACGGTGATCTCGATGCCGAGTTGGCAGCCCTTTACGCCGGGGCTAGGGCGCTGGCGGTGGACACCGAGGCGATGGGTCTGATTCATGGCCGCGACCGGCTCTGCCTGGTGCAGATCTGCGACGACCACGACAACGTTTGCTGCATCCGCCTCCACCGCGGCCAGAGCTCGGCACCCCGGCTCCAGGTCTTGATGGAAAACCCGGCGATTGAAAAAGTTTTCCACTTCGCCCGCTTTGACGTGGCGGCCCTGGCTGAAAACTTGGCAATTGCCGTCGATCCGATTTTTTGCACCAAGGTGGCCAGCCGGCTGGGCCGCACCTACAGCCCCCGCCACGGCCTCAAGGAAGTGGTGCAGGAGCTGGTGGGCATTGAGCTCGACAAGCAGGCCCAGAGTTCCGATTGGGGCCGGGTGGAAGATCTCTCGGAGGTCCAGCTGGCCTACGCCGCCGGCGATGTGCGCTATCTGCTTCCCGCTCGCGATCGGTTGGAAACCATGCTGAAGCGGGAGGAGCGCTGGCAGCTGGCTGAGCGTTGCTTTGGCTGCATCCCGGTGTTGGCCGATCTGGATCGCCAGCGCTTTCACCTGCTCTTTGAGCATTCCACCGGCGGCAACCGCTGAAGGGTCCCGGCCAGCTCAGTCCTCCACCATGAAGTTCTCGTCGTTGCCGACGGCCTCCAGCTGGGCGCTGAGCAACTCATGGTGGTTTTCGCCGCTGGCCTGGGCTTCCGCAAGCATCTGCTGGGCCAGGGCGAGCTTGGCTGCGGTTTCTTTCAGGCCTTCCTGGGAGCTGCGCACGTCGACCTTGCGGCGGGCGGCCGCCAGGCTGATGCTCAATTGGCTGGCCAACATGCCGCAGGCGGCGTTGTAGGCCCGATCGGGGATGCCGGCCATGGGCGACGTAGCTGCGGGGGTGGCCGCATCATCCCAGTAGCTGTTGCTCCACCAGCTCGGCTAGCTGGGCGCTGCCACCGGCGGGCCCCATCCGCCCCCGGCCCAGGGCGCCACGCCGGGTGCATTCGCTGGGATCGGCGAGGAGTTGGTGCAGTTTTAGGGCCAGCTCCTGTTGGGAATGGCAGGGCACGACGGCGCCCCCAAGCAGCCGGCTCTGGCGGCGGGCAAAGCCTGGCTTGAATTGGGGCCCCGGGCCCGGCAGCGACAGGCAGGGCACCCCTAGCCCCGCTAGTTGCTCCGTGGCAGTGCCCGCAGTGGCCAGGCCCAGCTCGGCCCAGCCTGCCCAGGCGGCGAAGCGGTTTTGGCCAAGCAGCAGGGTCCAGCGGCCCAGCTGCCAGCTGCTAATTGCTCCGCTGGCGGCGCTAGCTGCTGCAGGCGCTAGGGGCGTAAAGCCCGCTTGCTCCAGCAGCTCGGCCCAGGCGGCGGCCGTAGGCGCCGATCCAGAGGCCACTAGCACGGTGGTTGGCCGCCGCGGCGGCTGCAGGCTGAGGCAGCCCAGCAGCCGGCGGGCATTGCTGAGGGCTTCGGGCAGGCGGCTGCCGGCCAGCAGGATTAGGCGCCGCTGGCTTGCCAGCCCGGCCGGCAGAGGGGTGTGGCGGAAGCCATCCATCATTGGGTTGCCAGGAGCCAGGGCTGCCACCTTGTGGCGCCGCAGCCCTTGGGTGGTGAGCTGGTCGCGCACGGCCACGAGCCGGCAGCGCCGGCTGCCCATCAACGCCCATTCCCACGGATCCCATTCGCTGCCCTTGCAGCGGTGGTAGGCATCAGCGAGCGGTGTGGCCGCCCAGCCCGCTGGGGCTGGCGTGGCCCAGGTGTGGTCGCTTTTGGGGGTGCCGATGAAGCCGAATCTGCCGCCGCCGCTCCAGGCCAGCAGTAGGGGCAGCAGGTCGCCAATTGCTAGCACCGGGCTGCCTTGACGGGCCGAGTGGCGCACTAGTTGCAGTTGGCGCCAGCTCAGCTGGGGCAGGCCGGCCCCGAGGTCGCGGGCCAGGCCCCTCAAGCTCTGGTTGCTGAAGCCACCACTAGGCAGCTGCAGCTGGGGGCCGATCCGCTGCAGGTGGCCGGCAGCTGCGTCGGCGCTGAACGCCTCGCCGAGCCCCACCAGGGGCAATACCTGGATTTCCAGGTTGGGCCGCCGCACCCGTAGGGCCTGCAGAACCCGTTGGGCGATCAGATCCTCACCGTGGCCGTTGCTTAGAACCAGCAGACGGGAGGACATGCCGTGGCTGATACGATCCGCTGCAGGGAGTTTGCTCCCCGGCCGGCGGCATGGCCAAGTGGTAAGGCAGAGGATTGCAAATCCTTTACCCCCAGTTCGAATCTGGGTGCCGCCTTTATTAATGGCTTCGGCTTGAAGCTCCGCCTCATTTCAGAGGCGGGCCTGAGCTTCCCAACTCTGTCCGCTGGAATCACTGGCCTCGCACCTCAGGCGATGGCGTTCCAGCAGGCATGTCCCTTTGGCTAGCTG
>NZ_JAGQCP010000049.1:0-18622 GCF_024346255.1 Cyanobium sp. BA5m-10
ACCTGTGACGAAGCCAGCGGTTCCGGGGCCCTGCTCGGGTAAGTTCTCGCTTCGCTCTGCTTGCAACCATGACCGAAACCGCCCCCCTGCTGCTGCGCGCCGCCCGAGGTGAGCAGGTGGAGCGGCCCCCGGTTTGGATGATGCGCCAGGCCGGGCGCTACATGAAGGTGTATCGCGACCTGCGCGACCGCCATCCCGGTTTCCGCGAGCGCTCGGAAAACCCCGATCTCTCCTACGAGATCTCCATGCAGCCCTTCCACGCCTTCAAGCCCGACGGCGTGATCCTCTTTTCAGACATCCTCACGCCCCTACCGGGCATGGGGATCAATTTCGACATCATTGAGAGCCAGGGGCCCCTGATCCAGGAGCCAATCCGCAACCTTGCCCAAGTAGAGGCACTGCGGGCCTTGGAGCCGGCCGAGAGCATGCCGTTTGTGGGTGAGGTGCTCACCCGTCTACGTCAATCTGTTGGCAATGAAGCTGCTGTACTCGGCTTTGTGGGTGCCCCCTGGACCCTGGCCGCCTATGTGGTGGAGGGCAAAAGCAGCAAGAACTACGCCGTGATCAAGGCGATGGCGTTCCAAGAGCCGGAGCTACTGCACAAGCTCCTAGACCACTTCGCAGAATCAATTGCCACCTACCTGCGCTATCAAATCGATTCCGGCGCCCAGGTGGTGCAGATGTTCGATTCCTGGGCCGGCCAGCTCAGCCCCATGGATTACGACAGCTTCGCGGCGCCATACCAGAAGAAGGTGGTGGATCTGGTTAAGCAAACCCACCCCGATACCCCCTTCATCCTCTACATATCCGGCAGCGCCGGCGTGCTTGAGCGCATGGCAGGCACAGGGGTAGACATCATTTCGCTCGACTGGACCGTGGACATGGCCGAGGGCCTGGCCCGCCTACCCGAGCACATTGGCGTGCAGGGCAACGTGGACCCCGGATTGCTATTCGGCACCCCAGCGGCCATCCAGGCCCGCATCGACGACACCGTGCGCAAAGCCCGTGGCCGCAAGCACATTCTCAACCTGGGCCATGGCATCCTGCCGGGCACTCCAGAAGAAAACGGCCGCGCCTTCTTTGAAGCTGGCAAGAGTGTGATGGAGCGCATCGGAGCGGCGGCTTGAGCAGCCCCGCGGCAGGATCCCGGCCCCAGCGGATCCTGATCACAGGGGCTAGTGGCTGCGTTGGCCAATACATCACTGAGCAGCTTTATCGCCACAGCGATGCGGAGTTGCTGGTCCTGCTCCGTGATCCAGCCAAGCTCACGGTTGTTTCAGCAGATGATCCTCGGGTCACCCTGCTGGTCGGTGACCTGCGGGAGCTAACCCCCCATGCCGGTGCAATCGCCACCGCTACTCGCATCATCCACACGGCCACCGCCTGGGGCGATCCCCTAAGAGCCCAGCAGGTGAACGTGGACGCGGTCAAGCAGCTGCTGGCCTTCACCAGCCCTGTATGGCTGGAGCAGGTGATCTACTTCTCCACTGCCTCAATTCTGGATCGCCAGTTGCAGCTGCTGCCCGAGGCAGCGGAATTTGGCACTGAATACATCCAAACCAAGGCCCTCTGCCTGCAGCAACTGGAGGCCCACCCCCTAGCCGCCAAAATTGTGGCCGTATTTCCCACCCTGGTATTTGGGGGTCAGGTGGGTCCGGGCGACCGCCATCCCACCAGCTATCTCACCGCCGGGATTAAGGAGGCAACCCGCTGGTTGTGGCTTGCTAAGTGGCTGCGCACCGAAGCCAGCTTCCACTTCATCCACGCCGCCGACATAGCCCTGGTGTGCGCCCATTTGGCCACCCAGCCCCATCAGCCCAATCCGGAACCAAACCAGGGAGCTCTGCGGCGCCTGGTGCTCGGCCAGCCGCCGATCAGCATCAATGCCACCGTGACCCAGCTCTGCCGTTGGCGCCGCAGCTGGCAGCCACCCTTTGGGATCGACCTGCAAGGCTGGCTGATCGAAGCCCTGATCAAACTCCTACGCATTGAAGTCAATGCCTGGGATCGCTTCTCAATTCGCCAGCGCCACTTCGTGCACGAGCCGGTGAGCCCACCAGAACGCTTTGGCCTGGTGAGCTACGCACCAACGCTCCAAGCGGTGTTCGAAACCGCTGGCCTGCCGCACAGATGAGTAAGCACAGGCATGGTTGGCTGGTCGGGAGGCTGCTGCTGGGCTGCCTCGTGTTCACGATGCTGCTGGGCAACGACGAAGGCTTTCTGGTGTTCCAACCCGAGCAGCTGACGATCAACGCCGGAGACACAGTGAGCTTTGAAGTGCGGGGGCTCGGCCCCCACAACTTGATCGTGGCAGGCCATCCCGAATGGAGCCATGAACCGCTCAGCTTCGCTTTGGGCGAAAGCTGGGAGCAAAAATTTGATACGCCCGGCCGCTACGCGATCTGGTGTGAGCCCCATCGGGCAGCAGGGATGACCGCTGAAATCAACGTCTTGGCACCTGGCTGATCCCACCGCACAGCCAACTTTGTGGCAATTGTTTCGAACCTGGTTGCCAGAGGTCACATCAGCCCCGTTCACGCCTTAATTTTGTCGAGTTGCCCATGCTTTTAAGCGCCCCCCATGCGCCGTCTCTTCTCTCTGATCGCTCTCTGCCTAGCGCTCGTGCTGGGTGCTGCTCCTAGCTTCGCTGCCGATGTGGCCCATGGCGGCCAGATCTTTTCCGCCAACTGCGCCGCATGCCACATGGGTGGTGGCAACGTTGTTAACGCCGAGCGCACCCTTAAGCAGGATGCCCTAACCGCTTACCTCGCCAACTACAGCGAAGGCCACGAAGCTGCCATTGCTTACCAGGTAACGAACGGCAAGAACGCCATGCCTGCCTTCGGTGGCAAGCTCAGCGAAGGTGACATCGCCGATGTCGCTGCCTACGTCGAAGACATGTCTTCTAAGGGCTGGGCCTGATCTAAGGGCTGGTCTTCCGGGGCCGGTGTTCCTGGGCTGGTCTTCCTGACTCAATTATCCAATTAGTCCTTCAGCAAACCCCGGCCAAGGTCGGGGTTTTTTGTTGGCCACCGAAGCCGAGCGAACATCCGGGAAAATTCTGCCCGGATCTCAGTTCTGGCCTCGGCGGGCAGCCAGCACGGCCAGATAAAGCTCCTCCGGAACCTCGCGGATGTCGTATTCGCTGGGCAGCACACCGTGCACATACCGATGCACGGCCATCCAGCAGTTGCGCTCCGGATCCCGACCCGTGCCATCGAACTCCCGGGACTCAGCAGCCAGCTGCTCAATCAACGGCTCGTTCCAGGTGTCGTTCACGGCAGCTATCCCCCATGCAGGGGGCCAGAGTGGGCCCAGTCTGAACTAAGCATCGGCATGGCAGCCCATACCCCCTCGCCCCAGGCCCGACTGCTGACGAGCATGGATGCCGTGGTGCTGGGACTCGCCATCGCCGGGGCTGGGCTGCTGGGAAGCTTCCACGGCCAGGCCCAGGCTCAGGCCTTGCCTAAGCCTCCCTGTCCACTGGTGGTGCCCGCCAGCCAGAAACTGCTCCAGCCCAGGCGGATCCAAGCCAATCAAGTGCAGGCAAAGAACGCGATGGGCTGCCTATCCCCCGCCGACGCGATGTATGGAGCGGATGGCTGTCCGCTGCGAATGTGCGGCGCAGATGCTGGTGTGATTCAGCTCCCGAAGAACTAGGCCCACCAGCTCGGGGGAGGACCGAATCAATCCGGTCGGTTCTCCTCGCAGCTGAATTGTCACAACGGACATACGGTTAATCCAGCAGCTCAATCGAGGCAAGTGGCCATGCATCCCACCGCCGAACTTTTTACCGAAAAAGCCTGGGCCTCCGTGGTGGCGGCCCAGCAATTGGCGCAGCAGCGGCGTCAGCAGCAGATGGAAAGCGAGCACCTGCTCGCCGCCCTACTAAGCCAGCAGGGATTGGCAGGCCGCATTCTGGAAAAGGCGGGCGTGGATGTGGGCAGCCTCAGCCAGAAGGTTGACGCCTGGATCGCCGGCCAAGTCAGCCTTAGTGCACCTCCAGACAACGTCTATCTAGGCAAGGGGCTCAACACCGTTCTTGACCAGGCTGAGGAGCTCAAACAGTCCTACGGCGACAGCTACATCGCGATTGAGCACCTACTTCTGGCGCTAGCGATCGACGACCGCTGCGGCAAGCAATTGCTATCTCAAGCGGGCACAAACACCAACAAACTCAAAGAAGCAGTACAGGCCATCCGCGGATCCCAAAACGTGACCGATCAGAACCCCGAAGGCACCTACGAATCCCTGGAGAAATACGGCAGGGATCTCACGGCCGCAGCCCGCGAGGGCAAGCTCGATCCGGTGATTGGCCGTGATGAAGAGATTCGCCGCACGATCCAGATCCTCAGCCGCCGCACCAAGAACAACCCGGTGCTGATAGGAGAGCCCGGTGTGGGCAAAACGGCGATTGTGGAGGGGCTGGCCCAGCGCATCGTCAATGGCGATGTGCCCCAGGCCCTGCAGAACCGCCAGCTCGTGTCCCTGGATATGGGCGCCCTGATCGCCGGTGCCAAGTACCGCGGTGAATTTGAGGAGCGGCTCAAGGCCGTGCTCAAGGAGGTCACCGCCTCGGAGGGGCAGATCGTGCTGTTCATCGACGAGATCCACACGGTGGTGGGGGCCGGCGCCAGCGGCGGCGCCATGGACGCCAGCAACCTGCTCAAGCCGATGCTGGCCCGGGGCGAACTGCGCTGCATTGGCGCCACCACCCTCGATGAGCACCGCCAGCACATCGAGAAGGATCCGGCCCTGGAGCGCCGCTTCCAGCAGGTGTTCGTGGATCAACCCACGGTGGAGGACACAATCTCAATCCTGCGGGGCCTGAAAGAGCGCTACGAGGTGCACCACGGCGTACGCATCGCAGACAACGCCCTGGTGGCGGCCGCAGTGCTGAGTAGCCGCTACATCGCCGATCGCTTCTTGCCCGACAAGGCGATCGATCTGATGGATGAATCGGCCGCCCGCCTAAAGATGGAGATCACCTCCAAGCCGGAGCAGATCGACGAGCTCGATCGCCGCATCCTGCAGCTGGAGATGGAAAAGTTATCTCTGGGGCGCGAATCCGACCCTGCCAGCAAGGATCGGCTCGAGCGGCTGGAGAAAGAGCTGGCCGATCTAAGCGAACAGCAGAGCACCCTCAATGCCCAATGGCAGGCTGAAAAGAGCTCGATCGATGAGCTCAGCGCGATCAAAGAGGAGATCGAGCAGGTGCAGCTGCAGGTGGAGCAAGCCAAGCGCAACTACGACCTCAACAAGGCCGCCGAGCTCGAATACGGCACCCTGGCCGAGCTGCACAAGAAACTGGCCGCCAAAGAAGAGGCGCTTAATGCCAGCGGCAGCGATAAAACCATGCTGCGTGAAGAGGTCACCGAAGACGACATCGCCGAGGTGATCGCCAAATGGACCGGCATCCCCGTGGCCAAGTTGGTCCAAAGCGAGATGGCGAAGCTGCTGCACCTAGAGGAGGAGCTGCACACCCGGGTGATTGGTCAGGCCCAGGCGGTCACCGCAGTAGCCGATGCAATTCAGAGATCAAGGGCAGGGCTGAGCGATCCCAACCGGCCAATCGCCAGCTTCCTTTTCCTTGGCCCCACGGGTGTGGGAAAAACGGAACTCTCCAAGGCCCTGGCAGCCCAGCTGTTCGATTCCGAGGAGTCGATGGTGCGCATCGACATGAGCGAGTACATGGAGAAGCACGCCGTGAGCAGGCTGATCGGAGCACCTCCGGGATACGTGGGCTACGAAGAGGGCGGCCAACTCACCGAAGCGGTGCGGCGCCGACCCTACGCCGTGATCCTGTTCGACGAGGTGGAGAAGGCCCACCCCGATGTGTTCAACGTAATGCTGCAGATCCTCGATGACGGCCGCGTCACCGATGGCCAGGGCCGCACGGTGGACTTCACCAACACGGTGCTAATCCTCACAAGCAACATTGGCAGCGCCTCGATCCTGGATCTGGCAGGCGATCCAGCCCGCCACGGCGAAATGGAGGCCCGGGTAAATGAGGCCCTCAGAGGTCACTTCCGGCCTGAATTCCTCAATCGGCTTGATGAATCGATCATCTTCCACAGCCTCAAGCAGGAGGAATTGCGCGAGATCGTGGAGCTGCAAGTGCAGCGGCTGGCCAGGCGCCTAGACGACAAAAAACTGGGGCTGCAGCTCAATGCCGATGCCCTCGACTGGCTTGCCGGTGTGGGCTACGACCCGGTGTATGGAGCCCGGCCGCTCAAGCGGGCTATCCAAAGGGAGCTGGAAACCCCTTTAGCCAAGGGAATCCTGGCCGGGACGTTCACCAGCGGCCACACCATCACGGTGGATGTTGCAACCGAAGGCGAGGCACGCCAGCTGCGCTTCCAGCAAAGCGAGCCGGCCAAGCTACCGGTGCTGGTGTAGCTCACTGCAATAGCTGGTCCGAAAAGCTGCTGCGGGCCCGGATCACCAGGTCCGCCACATGCTCAGGCGCTGCGGGCTGCAGCTCTCCAGCTGCTACAGCTCGATAGTGATCTGCCACCAACCAGGCGCTAGTGCGGGGATCGCCAGCAAAGCGGGGAATTAGGTGGAGGTGCAAATGGGGCGCACCCTCGCCAAAAGCAATCGCATAAACCCTGTCGCAGCCGGTTTGCTCCTTGAGCAGAGCGCTGGCGGAGCGCACAGCAACCCCCCAGGAGGCTGCCTCCTGGTCGTTGAAATCAGCCGGGCCCGCTACATGGCGGAGACTATCTAGGAGCAGCCAACCAACCAGGGGGGCGAGGTCGGGATGGTGGCGCAACAGCCAATGGGAACCGCGACCGATTTCATAAACTCCCCGCGCTGCGGGGTCGTCATGAATTCTGCAGATAGGACAGGGGGTGCTGCCGCTCATGGATCTAATCAAACGAATGGAGCCCTAAGAACCCAATAGGTGAAGTGTCAGCAACCGCTCGCTGCCCCTTCTGCGGTGCTCCCACAGATAAACAGCCTGCCAGGTGCCAAGTAAAAGACGGCCAGCCTCAAAAGAAAGGCTGAGCTGACTGGTGGTGAGGGCCGTACGAATGTGGGCCGGCATGTCGTCGGAGCCTTCATCAGCGTGTACGTAGGGTCGCAGTTCCCCACGGCCGCTGACCGGACGGATGCCCTCCTCGGGCACGAGGGCTCGCAGGTAGCTGGAAAGGTCGCGCAGTACGCGCGGGTCGGCGTTTTCGTTGATAGTTAGGCTGCATGAGGTGTGCAGACACACCAAGTTGAGCAGCCCTTGCTCCATGCCACTGGAGGCCAAGGCGGCGTTAAGTCGGCCAGTGAGGTCGGTAAAGCCCTCGCCTGGGGTCACCACCCGCAGGGTCTCGAGGCTTTGGCGAAGCATGCAGATGGATATGTTTCAGATCATCCATAGCATTCTGCCTAAGATAGGTTGATACCCATCCAGTGCCCCGAGAGGCTGCCATGCGCATATTACTTTCCTTGTTGATCGTTTTACCTGGCCTGGCAGCTACCGCCCCAGCCGCCCAAGCCCAGCGCCAGGTCTCGAAAATAGGCGACATCTGTCCCATGGGGTACGTAGACATGCTGAACGGCAAGTGCAGCACCCTGGGGCTGATGACTTACACGGTGCAACCCACCAATGGCAAGGCCTGCGCTGCAGGCTGGATGAACGTAGGCGGAAACTACTGCCGCAAAAAGTGAATTTTTCTAGCTACAAACACTTGAACGCAGCCGATTGCCCGGCTCTTACGCTTCTCTATGACGGGGGTTGCCCCCTGTGCCTGCGGGAGGTGGAGCTACTTGGCCGCAAAGACAGGCAGCGCCATGGGGAGTGCCTAAAACTCGCTTTCGTGGACATCGATCAGCCCGAATACAACCCAGATAGCTACGCCGGCATCAGCTATAGGGAAGCTATGGGGCGGATTCACGCCATTGATGCCAGTGGTGCAGTGCTGCGTGACGTCGAGGTGTTTTGGCGGGCATACGAGCTAATCGGCATGGGCTGGCTCTATGCCCCAACCCAGTGGCCCCTGCTCCGCCCCTTGACAAACCTTGCCTACGGCATTTGGGCGGATATGCGGCTGCGGATCACTGGGCGCCCCAACTTGGAGAGTCTCTGCCAAGCACGCAACGGCGCATGTCGTATCAACTAATTCAGAAGTAAATCGATCTAGTTGTCAACGGTAGCCTTGAAATGGAATGAACCAGTTACTCACCAACGGCCTCTCCCGCTAGCTCAAGGCTGAGCTGGCCAATGGGTTCCCTACTCATCCGCCTACTGCTTGAAGTGCGCAGGCCGGAACGCCTTGAACCATGGCGTTTCTGTATGGCATCAGCAGTTGCCGCAAAGCCATGCTGCTGCCGTAGGGCCCAGACTCGATCGCGGGCTACTGCGGCCGCAGTATTCCAATCGATCAACGGCAGGGGATATGCGCGACCGAGCCCTATTCCAAGCCGAGCCTGGGTGCGGTCGTCCATGGTCCAGGGGGTGTGCAGATACACCGGGGGAACATGGGCAAGCTCTGGCAGCCAGCGGCGGATGAAGACACCTTCTGGATCGTGGTCTAGGCCCTGCTTTAGCGGGTTGTATATACGGATTGTATTGATGCCGGTAGTGCCAGATTGCATCTGACACTGGCTCCAGTGAATGCCAGGTTCGTAGTCAACGAATTGACGGGCGAGATGGACCCCGCTCTCCCGCCAGGGAATCCACAGCTGATAGCTGGCTACGGAAAGCAGCATCGCCCGCATCCGGAAATTCAACCAACCGGTTGCGTTCAGGGAGCGCATGCAAGCATCCACAAAAGGAAGCCCCGTGCGCCCCTCTGCCCAGGCTGCCAAACGCTCTTGATTGCTGTCACGCAGTCCGGCAGTGAGGGGATGGAGCTCGCTGTATTCCAGGCTGGGCTGGCATTCCAACTTCTGGATAAAATGGCAATGCCAGTGCAAGCGCTCATCAAAGCGCTGCAGGGAGCGCCTCCAGTGGACTGCCGCAAGAGCCTGGCGACGTAGGCGGCTTTTTTGCACAACCTCCCGCATCGACAAAGTGCCCCAACTGAGATGGGGGGAAAGGCGCGAGCAGCTGACGTCGGCCGTATTGGGGCTAGACAACCCGGATTGGTAGGAGCGGCTGCGCTGATCCAAGAAGGAGGCGAGGGTTTTCAAGCCTTGGGCTCGCCCTCCCTTTTGCCGCCCAGGGCAGAAATCGGGCTCCAGCCCTAGCTCTTCGGCTACCGGCAGAGGACCAGGGTCGAGCCCGGGCATCGGGGTGAGACGGGGCGGCGCGCCGGTTAGCTCCTCGGCCATGCGCTCCTCCCAACGCTTTGCCCACCCCGTACGCCTACTGAGCCGCCGGGTGACACCAAATTGGGGAATTTCCTGCCATTCAATGCCGTTCCGGCGTGCCCACTCTGCTACGCGCAGGTCACGGGCGTAGGTCCAGCCGTTGCCAGTTTCCTCGTGACTCCACAAGCCAGTTACTCGAAACTGGCGATGGGCCCGCTCCAGCACCTGCTCAATCGCACCGATGCGCACCACAAGTGGTTGGCCGAGAGCGGTAAGGGCCGCTCGCAGCTCTACTAGACATTCCCGGCAAAACTCCCACTGCCGAGCGGAGCTGTCTGGCTGCAACCACAGGTCTGGCTCCACCACGAAGAGCGGCAGCACTGGTCCCCGCAGCGAGGCCTCCAATAAGGGCCTGTGATCGAAGCTGCGCAGATCGCGCTTGAACCAAACGATTTGCAGCGGCCCCATGGCGTCAGAGGCTAAAACCTCATTTGCATTTTAATCAATCTGGAGTCAGCCAGGCGGCCCAACCTGGTTACGGTGGCACCTTTCCCATCTCCCCCACCTGAGCCCGCGATGATCTATCTGCTGCAGCATCTGGCCGTAGTGCTGAGCCTCGCCCTGTTTCACATCGTTGGTCCGATACCAATCGACCTAGGTGTGCACGACGGCGCCCTGGCCCCTTGTGCCACGCCAGCGCACTGCGCAAGGGCGGATTGGCCTATCCAGCAGAGGAGCGGAGATACTCCCCAAAGCGCCCTCGAAAGCCTGATTCCCGTGATTGAAGCGATGGGCGGCACCAAGGTTGTCGAGCGAGCTGAGGGCTATCTGCACGCAACCGCAACCAGCTCCCTGTTTGGCTTCGTCGACGATCTAGAGCTGTACGCCGACAATGAGCATGGAATTCTGCAAGCTCGCTCCGTCTCGCGGCTTGGCGATTCAGATCTAGGCGTCAACAGCAAACGCCTAGAAATCTTGCGAAAAGCGCTCATACCAGCTCCAAAGGTATGAAATCAGCTGGTCGCCAACCTGCTCGGAGCAAACTCCGATTTTGTTCAACAGGCAGGCGTTGATGGGTGCTTATGGGCGGGCTTTGGTGTTTCAGCTGCTGACTTCAAGCCATCAAACAACTGACCAAGCAGATTTTTCATCTCAGGAGGCAGAGCCTCCTGGGGAGCGGCCTCAGAAGCCAGAACCAACAGGGCACAGGCATCAACCAAACTGGATGCCTCTGATGGCGTTAAGGCGACCAGATGCTCTCCGTTGCACTGCGTAATTCGCATACAGCTGCGTTTCTACCAAGTTAAAGGTACTCCTTAAAGATTCTGGGTGTGACGAACCACTCCCAAATGGCCGAATCAAGGGTTCAGCAGCTCTTCAGACCAAGAGCCAGAGGCGCACCAGCGCCTGCGCTGGTGGGGTTGCCCGCCAAGTTCCAACAACTCGACTTGATGCACCTCAAAGCTCAACAGTTCAAAGTAAGTGGGCATCGGTGTGGTGTCGTCAAGTTCCTGGGGAAAGGCTGCCTCCAGCTCGAGGGGGATTCCTGGCTCCGGCCAGCCCCATAGGGCCCTAGCGGAAGGTGTGAGGTTTTGCCAGTGGTGCTGACGCTGCTTGAGCAACTCCGCTGCGGGAGGCTGAGAGCGTCTTGAGCGCAATCGAAACTGGCTTCGAGCCCGAGGCAAAAGCCAGCAGATTTCTGCGTCTGGCAAATTTCGGAGCTCGCTGGCTTTCTCACTGCGACCATCAGTGAACAAATCCAGAACGGCTGGAGCTGACCAGCCCCTAAATACCAAGGTGCGCACCCTGGGGGTGCCATCGCTGGCAACAGTTGCAAGTTGCAGCCAGCGGCTACTGGAGGATCTGCCCTCCCTCTGCAGGGCAGCTCGCAAAAGGGGGCGCCATGGAGGAAGACTATCCATTAGGCCTCCCCAAAACAGCCAGCAACCTCAGCGGGTTGAATTGCTGGCATTGATTTGCACGTAAGCAGGGGTCAAACCTGAAATGCCTTCTGAGGGGGCAGACATTTCTGGCTTGATACGAACAGTTGGCTTAACGAGCAGACCTGGCAGCATGCCAGCATCAAATGAAAAGCGGCCAGGACCAACAAGCAACAGTGCAAGGCTGCCGCCGAGGTAGAGAACGACCAGTTCGAGCACGTAAATATTTAGCCCAGCCGTAAGGATGTGTTGATAAGCGGCAACTGTCATCGTGCCGGTGAGGGCGAGAGCTCCAACGGGCGTGAGCAAGCCGAGAATTACCAACCAACTGCCGATCAGCTCGGAAAAGCCAGCGGCATAGGCGAAAAACAAGGGGAATGGCAGGTGCAGAGATGCCACATAGGTATTGGCAAATTGCTGTGGATCGGCAAGTTTTTCATGGCCATGGTGAATCATCATCACGCCGATAGCCAAGCGAAGCAGCAGCAGGCCAAGCGACGCAACTCCGCCTGGCTTCAACACATAGGCCTCTAGAAGGGAACGGATCCGTTGGGCTTGACCAGTCGTGATCCATAGAGCATTTGCAGGGCTCTGGGCTGCAGCCGGTTGATCAGCAGGGCGGCTGAGGGCCACAAACCAAAGGGCCATACAGGCAGCCAGGAAGCCTCCAAACAGCTCGAGAAGCAGGGGGGTGGACATGGTGGATTAATTGCTTCACCAATCCTGGCAAGCTTGATGAAGAAACGTGAAGCGCCCAGCTTGACTTGCCCAGGGCCTACCCCAGAGCAATGGAGATCATGGGGGCACTGGAGCGGTAGGCAACTGTTTCAACTCCTAGAGCTAAAGGCGCATCGGGATTGCCGGAACCGATGCCGCGAAGCAGAGCAAAGTTCTGGAGGCCGCTTCCCAAATGGCGCTGAAGTTGCCTTACCCGGGGCCAGCTAGCTAGAGCGGCACATGGTGGCGGCTGACCCCACTGATGGTTTCGGCCAGACGCTGGGGGCAGAGATTGAAGATCAAGCTATTGAAGTGGCTGGTCTCAACAGAAAAGGATTGACCTGGCAGATAAATCGCCTGCTGGCCAGCCCGATCAAACCGGTCCTTGCCCTCGATGCGAAAACGAGTGGGTTTCACCGTGAGCCCGATTTCTTCGGCCAAGGCAACACTGTCTAAGCAAAATTCACCAACTTCCAGGCCGAATGCCAATGCCTGAGCGCCGAGTCAGTCCCTTTGCTATTGAAGCGGCGCATCGGGGGCAAGAGCAGGGACTGCCGCGGAAATACACTTTTGTAATTTATTTAAGTTGCAGGTTAAAAACGTTTCGCCAAAATTTCATCTACTTCGTATTTACTTCAAAAATCAAGGGGTTTGATGATACATCTGCTCTAAACGCTCGCGGCTGAAATCGACGTAAAGCACCTCTTCGCCGGGCTGGGGAGCCTCTGGATGAACCCTGCTGCGTTTACGAGGGGCTTGAAGAGAATCTCTCTCCTGGGAACTACGCAAGTTTTGGGACATCAGCGCGAAGGCACCGCCAGCGATGGCCGCAAAGAAAACCAAATAAATGACAGCCAGTAAATCGCTCATCAGCATTCCGCTTTGCTGAATCTTAATATGAAGAAATATGAAACGTGGTTTTTCGATCTGTTGATGCGGCGCTGAGATCCCACAGCAGCCGGGCCAGTGCGTCGGAGCAGGCCTCCGCGCTGGGTTGGCTGGTCTCAAAACGCAGCCGACCCGGCCCCACAGCTCGGTTGCTCCAGTATTGAAATCCACTGGCGTGCGGTTTTGAGCCATCGGCGAGGCCGGCCAGCAGGGCGCCAGCCCTCTGGGGAGTTTCGGTGAGCCGCAGCAGGTCGCGAGCAACAAAGGCGAACAGGGCCTGGCCCACGGGGTTATGGCTGCGGCTGTAGCGGAAGAAGCCCCCCTTGCTGCGCGGGATCACCAGCCCCGGGCTCCAGGCGAGCACCGGCAGATGCGTGCCCTGCTCCCTCAGCCGCCGCTCCACCTCCCTTGCCATCAGCAGGTTGCAGAGCTTGCTGTCCTTGTAGGCCTTTTCGGCACTAAAGCTGCAGCTGCCATCCAGCATTAACGCCCCAGGGCCCTGACGCAGACCGGCAAGATCCCCGAGGCCAGCCGGGAGGCCCACTTTCCCCCCGGCGCTGGTGTGGTCGTGCACCTCCGATGCGGTGACCACCAAGCGAGGTGCATTGCTCCGGATCAACAGGGGCAAAAGTTGCTGCAGCAGGGCCTGGTGACCCAGGTGGTTGACGGCGATGGTGAGTTCAAACCCCTGGGCCGACCAGAGGGGCTCGACCATGCCGCTGTACTGCATGCCGGCGTTGAGCACCAAGGTATCGATCGGCTCGCCCTTGGCCAGCAAGGCTTCAGCACAGCGCCCGATGCTGCTCAGATCAGCCAGATCGCAGCTAGGGGTATCGATCTTGTCGCTCAGGCGCTGGCGCAGAAGCGCCGCGGTTGTCCCATCCCGGCAGGGGATGGTGAGGTGGTGACCGGCCTGGAGCAGCAGGGTTGCCGCCTCAAAACCGATCCCGGAGCTGCCACCAGTGAGCAGGATTTTGCGTGACTCTCCAGCACTGCGCTCCTCAACGGCCATAGCCCCTGTTCCAGGTAACACCCGATTCTGTTGATCCAAAAGGCGGATCGCCAGGTAGCCGGCTTGGCGCCACGATGGCTACATCAAGAGCGCAGCGATCCCCGTGTCCAGCACCGAGTTAGCTCCGGATTCACTGGTTGAGCGGCTGGCTGGCGTTGCGGGGATGGGTCGGGGACGCCGCCGTTTGGTGCTTCTGCTACCCCAGTTGGGGGATTTCGACAGCCTCGAATACGCCCAAGCCCTGGTTCCTGCCCTGCCGCAACTGGAAACTGCCGGGATCGCCGTGCTGGCAATCGGTATCGGCCAGGCTGCCGGAGCCGATCGCTTCTGCGAGTTCACAGGCTTTCCCCGCGAGCTACTGCAGGTGGATGCAGACCCGCGGCTGCACCGTGCCCTGGGCCTCTACGAAGGTCTGCGGCAGATCGGCGGCCCCTGGCCCAACCTGCTTTTGATGTGCGCGGGCATCGGCTCCCCCGGTACCTTGGCCGAGGTGCTGCGCGGCTACACGGGCGATCGAGCGGCTCCCCAGCGAATCGCCGACGAGGAGACCATCCAGGCCGGCCCCTTGCCACCTATTAAAGGTTCGTTCTTTGCCAGGGCTGGCGGGACCGGATTCCAGCGCCCCTTTGAACTGGCCACGGTTCGGCTGCGCAACATGAGCGAGGTGTTGGGCAACTGGCGCACCTACGTGCCCTGCGACGACTTTCTTACCCAGCGCGGCGGCACCTTCCTGCTGGAAGACGACGACACCCTGCTCTACAGCTACAAGGATCGAGGCATTCTCGGCTTTTCGGCATCCATGGCAAGGCCACTCAGCTTCCTGGATCCTTACCTCGCCTGATTATTAACGGCATACACAGACAGCGCCTAATCCAATAGAAGACCACGGGTCCTCGCCTCTGGCCCTAGCCGCCAGGTCCTCGCCACATTGCGTTACAGTTTCCGTAACAAACCGCAACACTCATGGCTGATTCTGCTTCCCGCTTCGGATTCGTTGAGTTTGCTGAAACCTGGAATGGTCGCCTAGCCATGCTCGGTTTCGTAATCGGCCTCGGCACTGAGCTACTCACTGGCCAAGGCATCCTTTCCCAACTCGGCCTAGGTTGATCACCATGGAAACCGATTACACCGCTGCAATTTTCACTGTGATTGGCCTTGTGGTGGTGCTCGGTGGCATGACCACCTACGTGCTTAGTCGCCCCACTGATCTGACCCCGAGGTCCAAATAGCCGTAATTCACGGCATCGTTGAGTCTAATTCCTCCTTCTTCGTTGCAAAAAAATGACAAACACTCCGGCTGGCCGAGAATGGCTTAAGCATCGGGCCGAAGAATTGATCCTATTGGAACAGCTCAAACGCGTAGAACTGTTTAACGGCCGAGCAGCAATGTTGGGTATCTTGGTTGGCATCATCACAGAAGGGCTTACGGGCTCTGGTATCGCCCATCAAATCGGCCTCGGGGCCCTGATAGACGGTTACGCTGCATGCCGCACCCAGTTTCTTCCCTTCTGTTTCTGAGTCTGATAGCCGTGCCTTTGGGCTGCAGTGCTCTCAGTCGCGACCTTAATGTTGGGATCTTAGTGTTGGGACAAGATTGCATTGCAGCGGGGCAATTTGCAGCCAAAACTTGCTGATCTCCAAGCGGCCCTTGAGGTGCCCCTGCCCCAATTATTGAGTCAGCTTGGTCAGCGGCAACTAAGGCCAGAGCTGATGGATCAGCCCGGACTTGATCCTCTGGATCATCGGCAAGCATTGCTTGGTCTAGCTCGCATCAATGCGTTGACCCGCAGCACTGCTTGCTTCTTTCCTGATATCCGTCGATTAGCAAAACTGAATCCCGCGCGGCGGTTGCGCCTCCTAGATGTGGCCTGCGGTGGGGGCGACGCGGTGCGTGGCATCAGTCGCATGGCCAAGCGGGAGGGGATTGATCTGGAGGTGCATGGCTGCGACATCAGCGCTGAAGCTGTCTCCCTGGCAAGGGCAGCAGCTGAGGCGGAGGGATTGGAGACTCATTTCTTCCAAACCGACGCAATCAATTCCCCTCTTCCTGGCGGTTATCACCTAATCACCACCTCGTTGTTTCTACATCACCTCACGGAAGCCGATGCAGAAAGCCTGCTGCGCTCTATGGCCGCCGCCACCCTCGATCAGCTGTTGGTGCACGACCTAATCCGCAGCCCCATTGATCTGCTGCTCACCTGGATCGGCACCAGGCTGCTGAGTCGCTCAGCGATCGTGCACATAGATGGACCACTCTCAGTGGGTGGTGCTTTTCAACTCGACGAGGTGGCGCAGCTGGCCGCATCGGCTGGCCTGGTGGGTGCCCAGATCACCCGGTTCTGGCCCGAGCGTTTCCTGCTCTCCTGGAGTCGGCATGCAGGCAACGCCTGAACTCGGACCGTTGCATATTTCGCCTTGCTGGGATGTGGTGGTAGTGGGTGCTGGACCGGCCGGCGCCCTTGCAGCCCATGGTCTGGCCAGTCGTGGCGTGCGCGTCTTGCTGGTGGAGCAGCGCCTCTTTCCCCGCTGGAAAGTCTGTGGAGCCTGCCTCAGCCCCCAGGCCCTGGCAGCACTTAAAACAGCTGGACTTGGCGACCTAGTGGCGGCCCAGGGTGGCCTATCCATTGAGGGGCTGCAGCTGGGGGTAGCTGGCCGGGTGAACCCGATCGCCCTGGGAGCTGGCCGGGTCCTGTCCCGCTCTCGCCTGGATCAGGCTCTGCTGGAAGCAGCTGTTGCAGTTGGTGCCACGGTGATGACGGGCACCCGGGCGGTACTGGGCGCCGCAGCTACCGGCTTAGAACCAGACCGGGAGGTGGTGCTGCAAAAAGGCACTGCAAGGTGGAGTGTCAGCGCCAAGGTGGTGTTGATCGCGGCGGGTCTCAGCCACCGGGCTATCGATGACGAGGCTGAGATCAGCACCAGCATCGAGCCCCATAGTCGTATTGGCGCAGGGTGCATACTGCCCGGGGAAGCTGCCGAGCTGGCTCCCGGGGTGTTGCAGATGGCTGTGGGCCACGGCGGTTATGTGGGTCTGGTGCAGGTAGAGAGCGGGGAGATCAACCTGGCCTGTGCCTTCGATCGGCCCTTGCTGGGCTCCGTTGGTGGTGCGGCCCTGCTTTGCCAAAAAATCCTGGCAGAAGCGGGCTTTGCGACCCTGCCTGGCCTTAAAGAAGCAGCCTGGCAACTCACTGCAGCGCTCAGTCGTCGCACAATTCCGCTTGCGGGCCACAGGCTGCTGCTGCTTGGTGATGCCGCCGGCTATGTGGAGCCCTTCACCGGCGAAGGCATGGGCTGGGCTCTGACCTCCTCACTAGCTGCCCTGCCTCTAGTGCTGCGCGGAATGGAGCACTGGGATGGCGGGATTGAGACGGAGTGGCGGCGCCTTCACCGCCGCTGGGTGACACAGAAGCAGAGATCATGCCGAGTGCTGGCAGTGGTTTTGCGGCACCCCAGGATCAGCTGGGGGCTGCACAGGCTGGCGGGGAGCTTCCCCTCGGTCGCCGGCTCCATGATTGGGCTTCTGCAGCGGCCCGACCTGCCCTGCTCGACGGACTGATCAATCATGCCCTTGTCCTTGATTGGTCTCGGCACTGCGGTGCCCCAGAGGCGCATCAGCCAGCAAGAAGCCCTGGCCCTTGCACCGCAGATGGGCAACGCCAGCCCTCGTCAACAACGCCTGCTGGAGAGGATCTACCAGCGCTCGGGGGTGATGCACCGCCACTGCATTCCCCTGCCCGACTCCGGCAACCCCTCAACGGCTGAGCGGATGAGGCGCTACCAACCGGCAGCGCTTGAACTCGCACTAGAGGCTTCCCGTCTAGCGCTTAAGGATGCCGGTATCGAGGCCAGCGCGATAACCCACTTAATTACCGTTTCATGCACGGGCTTCGGCGCCCCTGGCTTCGACCTTGGCTTAATCGCCAACCTGCCACTAGTCATGGATGTGGCCCGAACTCATGTGGGTTTCATGGGCTGCCACGGGGCGTTCAACGGACTGCGGGTGGCACGGGCCTTTGTGGAGGCTGATCCCAGTGCCTGCGTGCTGCTGTGTGCAGTGGAGTTGTGCAGCTTGCACTTGCAGGAGGGCTGGAACCCGGACCACATCGTGGCCAATGCCCTATTCGCTGATGGTGCCGGCGCGGTGGTGGCGGTAGCTGCCGATGGCGCTGGTGTGGGCTCAACCAATAAAACAGGCTTACAGCTAGTCGCCTCATCATCAACAGTGCTACCCGGCACTGAAGACCTGATGGGCTGGATCATTGAGGATCATGGTTTTTCCATGGTTCTTTCATCCAAAGTCCCCAGTCGCATCGCCGCCCAGCTGCGCCCTTGGCTGGAGCAGTGGCTGGCGGGCCTGGGGCTGACATTGACAGAAATAGAAACCTGGGCCGTTCATCCCGGCGGCCCCCGCATCCTTGGGGCGGTTCAAGAGAGCGCCGGGTTGCAACCCGCCCAGATTGAACTCTCCACTGCGGTATTACGTCAGTTCGGCAATATGTCTTCGGCAACTATTTTGTTTGTCCTGGAGCGGCTGCGCACCTCACCAGACCACAACGGCCCATGCCTGGCTTTGGGTTTTGGTCCCGGTCTCGCAGTGGAAGCGGCATTGCTCATGGTGCAAAAGGCCACCTGATTGCGGTTCTGACCACTGCTTTCCCATCCAGGCTTGTTGTACAACTTGTGCAACCGCCACCCATGCAACAAAAAAGCCCCCTTATTCAAGGGAGCTTTTGGGATTCCGTTATTGCCCAGCCGTAGCTGGGCTGTTGACTATCAACCGATTGCAGGTGCGGTCAGTGCCACGGGTGTGGCAGTA
>NZ_JAGQCP010000005.1:0-102514 GCF_024346255.1 Cyanobium sp. BA5m-10
ACCCCGGTGTGTCCCGGACCGTTGAGCTGGAGGGCCTGCCGTGCGTGGTGCGCATCGGCCGTTTTGGTGCCTACCTGGAAACGAAGCGCGTCGCTGAAGACGGCAGCGAGGAGCTGCTCAAGGCCACCTTGCCGCAGGAGATCACCCCTGCCGATCTCGATGGCGAAAAGGCGGAGTTGATCCTGAGGCAAAAGGCGGATGGGCCTGAGTCTCTTGGTGATGACCCAGAAAGCGGAGAGCAGGTGTACTTGCTGTTTGGCCAGTACGGGCCGTATGTGCAGCGGGGCCAGGTGAGTGACGAGAACCCGAAACCGAAGCGAGCATCACTGCCCAAGGGCGCCAAGCCCGAGGATCTGACGCTGGAGGATGCCATCGCGCTGCTGCGTCTACCGCGCCAACTTGGCGACCACCCGGAGGGTGGTCGGGTGGAGGCGGGTCTTGGTCGCTTTGGCCCCTATGTGGTGCACCACAAGGGGAAGGGTGAGAAGGACTACCGATCTCTTAAGGCAGAGGACGACGTACTGGTGGTTGGCCTTGAGCGAGCGGTGGAGCTGTTCGCTATGCCCAAGAAGGGACGGGGGGGCCGCACGGCCATCAAGGAGATCGGAGTTCCGGAGGGAGCGGAGGAGGCGATCCAACTGTTTGATGGTCCCTATGGGCTGTATGTCAAGCAGGGCAAGGTGAATGCTTCTTTGCCGGAGGGCACGACGGCCGACACGATCACGCTGGAGCAGGCGGTTGAGCTGCTGGCTGCAAAGGCAGCTAGTAGCAAAGCTGGGGCGAGGAAGCCGGGAGCGAAAAAGCCAGCAGCGAAAAAACCTGCGGCAAAGGCTCCTGCGGCAAAGAAAGCTCCCGCCACTACCAAGACCGGCCGCTTGCGGGCCAGTGCGGTGCGTGTGATCAGGGCGGCGGACAGCTGATGGCAGGCGCCGGCCGCACCTTTGGGTCGCTGCTTTGCGCTCTAGCGCTGGCTGGCTGCAGTGGCACCCGCTTCGGCGACCAGCTGGCCCGCAGCTTCTCAGCGCCCCCGGCCCAGCCCGCTCAGCCGGTCTCTCCTGCCCCTAATCCAGCGACCGCCACTCCCGCCTCAAAAGCTGCTGCCCCACCTACTGCTGCCGCCACTGCTGCCTCCCCCAAAAAGCCTGAGCCCAAGCCCGTGGAAGCCAAGGCGGCAGCCGTCAATCGCAGTAAGCCAGCCCCCTATCGCATCACGATCCAGCTGCCCTCCGCCGATCCCGCTGCCCCGGCTGAAGCGGTCACAGAAGCCTTGCGGGCGGCGGGGGTCAGTTTTGAGGTGGAGATGATTGAGCGGGTCGGAGCTGCTGCCACGCCGGCGGCTGCCCCCACGGTCACACCGGCGCCGGCACCGCGCTGATGTCGTCCCGGCGCCAACTCAACCGCGGCCAGGCCCGCCAGTTGATGGATACGGCCTATCTCGCCGCCGCCACCGCCCTGCTGTGGGTGGCGCTCTACTACCTGCCGGTAGGCAGCCCCCTATTTCGGCTGGCCCTGCCCCTGCCCCTGGCCCTGTTGCAGTTGCGTCATGGCTGGCGCTGTGCCGTGGAGGGACTGGTTGTGACCGCCCTATTGCTGGTCGCCCTGATGGGTCCGATCCGGGGGCCGTTGGTGGTTTTCCCCTATGGCTTGCTGGCGCTGTGGCTGGGCTGGTGCTGGCGGGCCAGGGCCGGTTGGCGTTCCAGTTGGTGGCTGAGCTGGGGCGTTGGCAGCCTGATCAGTGCAGCTGGCTTCCTGGTGAGGGTGGCGGTGCTCTCGGTTTTGGTGGGCGAGAACCTTTGGGTGCTGATCACCACTGCGGCTGCTGGTTTATTGGAGAAGTTGGCTGGCTGGCTTGGCTTGGCGGCATCGATCGAGCTGGCCCAGGTGCAGCTGGCTGCGCTGGCGTTGGTGTGGGTGCAGAACGTGATCGTGGTGCTGGCCCTGCATGCGGTGGCCTACTGGATCTTTCCGCGCCTGCATTCCCCTATCCCAGAGCCCCCAGATTCCCTTCGGGCCCTAGTGGCCCTCGACCCCCTCTGATGCCACCCTCTAAGCGGCCTGATGGCCCTTGATTCCTGGACCCAGGCTCTGGAGCAGGGCTGGCGCCACAGCCGCACTCTGCTGCTGCTCGCCGCCACCGATACGGCTGCGGTACCTGGGATTTCCGCTGCTGGGGCCTCGCCTCAGGCCCGGCTGGGTACGGCGGCCGCCGATGCCGAATTGCTGCTGTTGGGACCCGGTGGTACCCGCTGCCATGCCCTGCCGCCCCTGCCGGCGGGGGTCAGCCCGGCCCTGATCAGCCATGTGGTGTTGAGTCAGCTGGGGCTGCTGGAGCGCACCCGGGTGCTCGATCTGGGCTGTGCGATCGCGGCGGCGGTGCCGCACCTGCGCCTGCCGGGGCTGGAGAGTGCCGGCCCGGCCCGCTGCCTCAGCACGGGCCAGGCCCTTGTCCCAGCCAGGGTGGAGGCCCTGGTGCAGCGCGGCAGCGCCTGGGGCAGGCGCTGGGATCCGGCCGAGCCGTTGCTGCTGGCCGAATGTGTGCCCGGAGGCACCACCACGGCCATGGCGGTGCTCGAGGGCCTGGGGGTGGCAGCGGCGGGTTTAGTGAGCGGCAGCTTGCGCCAACCGGTCCACGGGCTGAAGGCGGACCTCGTGGCTCAGGGTTTGGCTGCAGCGAGTTTTGAGGCGGCAGATCTGACGGGAGTTGCGCACCCCCTAGCATTTGCGGATCCTCTAAACGTATTGGCGGCGTTGGGGGATCCAATGCAGGCCTTCGCTGCTGGGCTGGTGGGGGCGGCGGCGGCCCGCGGTACGCCGGTGCTGCTGGCCGGTGGCAGCCAGATGGCGGCGGTGCTGGCCCTGGCCCTAGCCCTGGCTGAGCCAGGCCAGCGGCCAGCCCTGGCGGAGCGCTTGGTGGTGGCCACCACCGCCTGGGTGGCCGAGGAAGCTGGCAGCAACCTGGCCCTGCTGCTGGAGCGCATAGGTGCCCGCTGGCAGGTGCGGCCGAGGCTGGAGGTGGCGGCCCTGCGCTTCCATGGCTGCAGCAGCTCCGCCCTACGCGACTACGAGCGCGGCTACGTCAAGGAGGGGGTGGGGGCCGGCGGCCTGGCCCTGCTCTGGCAGCTGGCGGGCCGGCAGCCAGGGGCCCTGGCTGAGGCCTGCGACGCAGCCTGCCGGCTGGAGCTCGGTGCCTAGGGTCGCTGCCATGGCATTTACTCCCGCTGTGCTCTCCCGTCGCCGGCTGCTGCAGCTAGGGGTGGGAGCTGGCGCTGGCCTGCTGGCCGCCTGCCGCTCCGCCCCTGGCCCCGAGCTGCTGCTGGCAGAAGCAGACCTGCCAGCCGCCTGGCTGAAGCAACTGCCCGCCCCCTGGCGGACACGCCAAGTGGCTGATGCCGCTGCTGTGCAAAAAGTCGTGCGTGAGCTGGGCCAAAGGCCGGCCCCCGGTTTGGTGACCCCTGGCTTGGTTGCTCTCAGTGACGGCTGGGCCAGTGGCCTGAGCCGGCAGCAACTTCAGTCCTTTGAGGCGCCGCGGCTCTGGGCTCGCCTGGCCGCCTTCAGTGCCCCGGTGGCCCGTCTTTATGGTCCGGTGGGTGAGGCGCAGCTGGCCTTCCCCTGGGCCTACAGCCCCTGGGTGATCGCCCTGCGCAGCCGCCCCGACCTGGCCGCCCGTCGCCAGGAGGGCTGGCAGTTGCTGCTTGATCCCAGCCTGCGCGGCCGGTTGGTGTTGCCCTCCAGCCCTCGCATCAGCCTGGAGATCATGGGCGGCGATTTTGAGCGGCTGGAGCGGTTGCGGGCCCAAGCCCTCGCCTACGACGACCGTGACGGCCTCAATCTGCTGCTCAGCGGTGATGCTGAGGCGGCGGTGCTGCCCCTGCAGCGCCTGATTCCCCTGCTGCGCCGCGACCAGCGCCTGGCGGTGATCTGGCCCGACAGCGGCGCGCCCCTCAGCTGGCAACTGCTGCTGCGACCTGCCGGTGCTGCACAGTCAGCGCCACCACCGCTGGAGTGGCTCGGTGCAGTGCTGGAGCAGCCCCAGCTGGAGCAACTGCTGGCCCGGGGCTTGGTGCCGCCCCTGCCCCAGGCCGATCTGGCGCCGGTGGCGCGGCGCTTTCCCGAGTCGATAGCAGCCCTGCTGCTGCCGGGAGATGGCCTGCTGCAGCGCTGCTGGAGCCTGCCACCCCTTTCCGTGCCCCAGCAGCTGGCCCAGCAGAACCTCTGGGATGCGGCCGCTCCCAGGCCCTAGCCCCAAAGGCGGCGGCGGGGGGAGGCGCTCAGGCGCCGGTGGGTGTCGGCTAGCAGCTCGGGGATGGGTAGCTCGTGGGGGCAGCGCGGCAGGCAGGCCCCGCAGGCGCGGCAGGCCTCGGCGTTGAGCTCCTCCCACCAGTGGCCGGCACGGCCGATCAGGTTGTAGCGCTCCTGGGCAAAGGCCTCCATGCCGTGGCCCACGGCCAGGTTGCGCAGGCGCAGGAGTTCGGGGATCGGCACGCCGTTGGGGCAGGGCAAGCAGGCGCGGCACTGGCCGCAGCGCTCCGCCCCCAGGCGCTCGCGGCCGGCGACGTCCAGGCGCTGCAGGGCTGAGCGTTGCGCGGCACTCAGCCAGGGCGAGGGCCCGCCGATGGCAGCGGCCCAGGCCAGGTCTTCCGGCTGCTCAGCCCCCAGGCTCAAGGTGGAGATCCCCTGATCGAGCAGGAAGCGATAGGCCAGCTCCAGGGGGTGAAACGGGGCGCAGTCGGCGAGCAGCTCCGCTGGTGGGTCGTAGAGGCGACCGCCCTTGTCGGCCGGGGAGATGGCAAGCACGCCGATTCCCTGGGCCAGGGCGGCGCGGGCGATGGGCAGGAGGGTCTGGTCAAACAGGTGCACATGCAGGCTGCAGAACGTGAAGCTCCCCGAGCTCAAGGCGGCTTCGATCAGCTCGGGCGTGCCGTGGCTGCTGAAGCCCACCTGACCCACCAGTCCTTCATCTTTGGCCCAGGTCAGCAGGTCGGCGCCGGGCCCCTTAAGCGCCCACTCCAGGTGCTCGGGGCGGTTGAGGCCATGCACGGCCAGGTTGGTGAGCTGGGCCACGCCAAGGCGCGCCAGGATTGAGCGCAGTTGCCCCTGGCCGGTGGCCAGGTCGGGGCCGGGTAGCAGTTTGCTGGTGATGAGCCAGCCGTCTGAGGGGCCCAGGTTGTCCCGTTGCAGGGCCGCTAGAGCCTGGCCCAGGAAGGTTTCGGCGGGCCCGTAGGCAGGGGCTGTTTCCAGGTGGTTGATGCCGGCGGCCAGGGCTGCCCTAAGCACCGCTTCCATCTGGGCGGGGCTGCCCAGGGCCCGCATCGTGCCCAAGCTGAAGGCCGACACCGCCGGCCCGGAGCCGTAGGGGCGCCGCAGCCGGTTTTCAGGCTGTTGGTTCATCCCCAGGTTGGTCGGCTTTGGGGTGGGCCTGTTTGAGGTGGCGCACCAGGTCGGCAGGGCTGGTGCTGTCCAGGAAGCGGCGGAAATTGTCCTGCTCCTGGGCGTCGGCCTCCGCATCCACCGGGATGGAGGCATCAGCCACGACCTCTTCAAGCATCCAGATGCTGCTGCCGGTGCGCAGGGCGAGGGCGATGGCATCGCTAGGCCTGGCGTCTATCTCGATGCTTGAGGCAGCTGTTTGGTCGCCAGGCGCCCCAGCTTCCCCATCGCTAGCGGGGCTGAGTTTCAGCACGGCGCGGAAGGTGCTGTCTTCGATCGTGTGAATTACAACCCGGTCGAGCTGCAAACCCCCAGCGTCGATCAGGTCGGCCATCAGGTCGTGGCTGAGGGGTCGGGTCGGTGGTTCTTCGCTGAGTCCCGCCAAAATGTTTTGGGCTTGGGCCTGGTCGATCCAGATCGGCACCTGGCGCCGGCCCGATGGATCGCGTAGCAAAACGATCGGGCTGCGACTGGCCGCATCGAGGGCAATTCCGGCAACGCGCATTTCAACCATGGCTCAGCGCTGCCTTTTAGCCGATTATGGCGAGGATTATCGCCCTGGGCTGGAAAGCAGATGTTTACCGGGCTGGTGCAGGCCACAGGCGTGATCCGCCGCTCTCCCCACGGGGTTCAACTGCAGTGGGCTGCTGCCCCTGGGGCTACTTGGACCCCTGCCAGCCTGGCCCTGGGCGACAGCGTGGCGGTGGATGGGGTTTGTCTCACCGTGGCTGGGCGGCTGGCCGATGGCTTTCGCGCCGATGTCAGCGAGGAAACCTTGGGCCGCACCACCTTGGCCGCCAAGGCAGACCGGGGCGGCAGGGTGAATCTCGAGCCGGCCCTGCGCCTGGCCGACCGGCTTGGCGGCCACCTGGTGAGCGGCCATGTGGATGGGCTGGGGGTGGTGCGTGCCATTGCCCGCCAGGCCGCCTCCTGGCGCCTGGAGCTGGCCTGGCAGAACCCCGCCTACGGCCGCTATGTCTGCGAAAAGGCCAGCGTGGCGGTGGATGGCATCAGCCTGACAGTGGCCGGCTGCGACCCCGATGGTGTTGGTTTCTGGATTGCCGTGATTCCCCACACCTGGGCCAGCACCACCCTGGCGCAGCTGGCGGTGGGGGATGGGGTCAACCTGGAGGCCGACCTACTGGCCAAATACACCGAGCGTTTGCTGGCTGCCACCGGCCCCAGCGGCGTGGCCGAGCCGATCAATGCCCCCTGGCTGGCTGATCACGGCTGGATCTGACGTCTGCGCTTGGCGTGACTACCGTCCAGGTGATGTTGCTGCCATAGCGATGGGCTCAGGTCTGTTTTCGGCCAAAGGCGAGGGATTGAAGGCCTTCACCCTGTTTGAAGGGGTGTTGATGCTGGTACTTGGGGTGCTGGCCCTGATCTTCCCGGTGCTGGCTTCCGCCTGGATCACGGTGATCGTGGCGGTGGGCTTTCTGGTGGGCGGCATCGTGGGTTGGGTAAGCAACCTGGCCCGCTCCCGCCAGTTGGGACGCTGGTATTGCTTTTCGCGGCTGGTGATTTCCACCCTCTTCATCGTGGTGGGGGCCTGGATGATTCAGCAGTTCCGCGGCGGTCCGCTCGAGGACGGCCTGGTGGTGGCCAGTCTGGCCTTTGCCATCGGCATCGTTTTCATCCTCGAAGGCGTGGTTTCGACGCTTGTGGCCCTCGGTCACACACGGGTGAGTGGCTGGGGTTGGGGCTTGCTTAACGGCATCGTCACCCTGATCCTCGGCGTGCTGATCGTGACCATGCAGGCCTGGGGGCTGCTCTGGGTGATTGGGGTGCTGGTGGGAATCAGCTTCCTGTTCAGCGGTATCGACCTGCTCGCCTTCAGCGCCAGCTTCCACGGCGACGACTGAGCAGGAGCGCCAGGGGAGAGGGGCCTAGGGATTTTCTGGTTCGAGCGGTAGCAGGCTGATCGAGCCGTTGTCTGGGTTGATCTCGATCCGAAATTCCTGGCCCGGCTCCAAACCCAGCCTGCGGGTGTAGGCGTGGCCGATCAGCAGGTTGCCGTTGCCATGCACCCGGGTGCGGAAATCAGCTTGCCGTCCCTTGCCTTGGCCGCTGCTGGCGGTTCGGCTAACGCTGTTTGGTACCGGGTAGCCCTTGGCAGCCACCAAAGCTCGATAAAAACTTTTTTTCAGCACCCGTCCGCTCGGACCCACGTAGCCGCAGCCCCGGGCGATTTCGTCCTCTGGGCGGTTGCTCAGGGCGCGGGCCCGATCAAGAAGGGCCTTGCCTTCCAGCATGTCCGCGGGGCTGTCGCCGTTCCTGGCCGCCATGTAAAAGGCCTGCGCTGGGCAGATATATCAACTAATTGTGCCCGGTACGCAAGGAAATCGCCATCCGTGCCAGCGGTTGACGACTTGGCGCCTCAGAGCAGATACAGGATTCCGTAGAGCACAACCCAGATGCCATCAACGAAATGCCAGTAGAGCTCAGCTGCTTCAAGGCCGAAATGGTCGCTGGCGCTGATGCGTCCTCCCTGGCGAGTTTGCAGAGCAACGATGGCGATACAGATCACACCAAGAGTCACGTGTAGGCCGTGAAAGCCAGTGAGGGCGTAGAAGGTGCTGGCAAAAAGGTTGTCGGTGAGGCTGAAGGGCAGGTTGAAATACTCGACCATCTGACCCGCCAGGAAAATCGCGCCCAGGCCGCCAGTGATTGCCAGCCAGAGGCGGCTGGCCCCCAGCTGTCCGGCCCTGCATTCCTTGCCGGCGCGGTGAAAGGTGAAGCTGCTGATGATCAAAACCACCGTGTTGATGGTGGGTAGCAGCAATTCGAGCTCATAGATCTCCCCTTCCGGCAGCGGATTCACGGCCCGGAAAGTGAGATAGGCGGCAAAAAAACCGGCGAAGGTCATGCCATCTGCCACTAAGAAGGTGGCTAGGCCAAATAGGCGGAAATCTCCGTGGCCCTCACCAGCTGGGCTGTGGCCAGCCTCAATGGCGACTGAATCCTGTAGGGGTGTGGTGCTGGTCACGCTTTTGTCTCCGGGTGCTGGCCGTAGCCGTAGGGCTCGGTAACTAGTGGTGCCTCGCCGTGCCAGTTTTCAACCGGTGGCGGCGAACTGGTGAGCCACTCAGATGTAAGGGCATTCCAAGGGTTGTCACCAGCCTCTTTGCCGTTTATCGCCGTAACCACCACGTTGATAAGCAGTGGCAGGGTGCTGATGGCCATCAACAGGGCGCCCACGCTGCTCACCTGGTTAAGGGTGGTGAAGGCGGGGTCGTATTCGGCAACCCGACGAGGCATGCCATTTAAGCCGAGCCAGTGCTGGGGGGCGAAGCAGAGATTGAAACCAACAAAAGTGAGCAGGAAGTGGAGCCTCCCCAAGTCCTCGTTAAGCAGGCGACCGGTAAATTTCGGATACCAGTGATACAAAGATCCGAAAATAACAAATACCGTGCCCCCGTAAACAATGTAGTGGAAGTGGCCCACCACGAAGTAGGTGTCATGAACGTGAATATCAAAAGGCACCTGGGCCAGGGCTACGCCAGTGATGCCGCCGAATACAAAATTAACGATGAAGGCGCATGAAAACAACATCGCCGAATTGAGGGCAATCTTGCCTCCCCATAAAGTTGCCAACCAGTTGAAGAATTTGATCCCGGTT
The DNA here is from genome assembly GCF_024346255.1 of Cyanobium sp. BA5m-10. Lineage (NCBI taxonomy): Bacteria > Bacillati > Cyanobacteriota > Cyanophyceae > Synechococcales > Prochlorococcaceae > Cyanobium > Cyanobium sp. BA5m-10. Next base: position 9,050 of record NZ_JAGQCP010000005.1, read on the forward strand.
GGGACGGCGATAAAGGAGGTGGCAATCGTGAAAAACAGGCGCATCCAGGGCGGTGTGCCGCTGGTGAACATGTGGTGAGCCCAAACAATTAGGCCAAGGAAAACGATCGCCATGATCGAATACACCATCGTGGTGTAACCAAACAGAGGTTTGCGGGCGTGGATAGGCAGTATTTCGCTGACGAGCCCGAAGGCTGGCAGCACCATGATATATACAGCCGGGTGGGAATAGAACCAAAAAAGGTGTTGATAAACCACTACGTTTCCACCCATCGTTGGGTTGAAAAATCCGGTGTGGGCAATGATGTCGAAACTGAGCAGAATTAGGGTGCCTGCCAGTACTGGCGTCGACAGCACAACTAAAACACTGGTGCCCAGCATCGCCCAGCAATACATGGGCAGCATCATCAGCTTCAGTCCAGGACGCCGCAGCTTCAGAATGGTGGCAATGAAGTTGATGCCGCCAAAAATCGAGCTGCCACCAAGCAGAAGCACGCTCAATATCCATACCACTTGGCCTGCTGCTGGGGTGGTGAGGCTTAGGGGTGGATAGGCGGTCCAGCCGGATTGGGCAGCCGCTCCGGCAATAAAATAACTACTGATAAGCAGAATACCCGCAGGTGGAATCAGCCAGAAGGCCACAGCGTTGAGACGGGGGAAAGCCATGTCTCTGGCGCCCACATAAAAGGGAATCAGATAATTGCCGAAGGCGCCATTCACTACTGGCACGATCCAAAGAAAGATCATCACCGTGCCATGCAGGGTGAGCACCTCGTTGTAGGTCTCACGGCTGACGAAATCGGAGATTGGACTGATCAGTTCCGTGCGAATAACCCCAGCTAGGGCGCCGCCGATCAAATAGAAGATGAAGCCACAAACCAAATATTGCAGCCCAATCACCTTGTGATCGAGGCTGAAACTGAAGTAGCGCAGCCAGCCTTGGGGTTGCAGGTTGCCGTCGAAATCGCTTGGGTTGGCGAGAGTCATGGCGGGTCGTCAGGTGGTGGTGCGGTTGGGAGTGTTCTGCTGCAACCAGTTGTCGTAGGCATCGGGCTCGTGCACTACCACGTTGGAGCGCATGCCTCCGTGGTATGGCCCGCAGAGCTCGGCGCAGATGATCGGATAGGTGCCAGCCCGAGTGGCGGTAAAGGAGAGCACGGTTGGCTGGCCTGGAATTACGTCCTGCTTGAGACGGAACTGGGGCACCCAGAAGGCATGGATTACGTCACGGGCTTCCATGCGCAACTCAACTTGTTGACCGGTGGGCACATGCAGTTCGCCGCTGGTTATATCTGAGCCTGGATAGTGAAAAATGAAGGCAAATTGCATAGCGGTTACCTCAACAGGTAAAACCGGACCAGAAGGCGCTGCGTCCATGCCGGCTACGCCGATACCACCCCAAACCCGGCCAGCCGTATCCCCTTCATTAACACTGACCTGCTGCATTGCCCCGTGATCCATGGCCATGTGATCGTTGAGCGTCGCCATACCGCCCATCCGCTCATAAATGTCGTAGCTGTATAGACCGACAAACAAAACAACCACTGCGGGGATTGCTGTCCAAACAATCTCAAGGGGCAGATTTCCCTCTATTGCCAGCCCATCACTGACATCGCCGCTGCGGCGCCTAAATCGAAACAAGCTGTAAACCAGCAGGATCACGATGCCGAGAAACAGCACGGTACCAATGCTGAATAAAACCTTAAATAGATCGTCGTAGGTGGATGCATTGCTGCTGGCGCCAAGCGGCAGCATGTTGACGTTGTAGCCAACCCAAAGCCCTGTCAGCACAAGGGCTGTGGTGGCCGTGAGCACAGCTAGGGCGGTGCGAATTGGCACGGTGCTGTTTGAGCTTCCAGCCAGCCTATGGCCGCTGGCTGCGATGTGCGGGTCGATCTTTGCCTTGGTTGGCAAATCAACGCCTCAGCCTCTGGCAAGCAGGGCTGATGTTTTCACTTCGTGATCTGGGCAATTAAGAGTCCCTCGTTTTGATCAACTTGGTTAGCTTCTTTGGACTCCGGGATGGTCGTTTCCGTGACGACAGATCTCCAATCACCCCTAAACCCAAGCATTCGCAGCAGGCCGGACCCTGTTTTGACCCAGAGGCTTGCCTTACTTGCTTCCCATCTAGTGGTGGCCTTGGTTGCCTTGGTTGGCATCGGCGGTGCCACCAGGGTTATGGAGGCGGGTCTGGCCTGTCCTGACTGGCCCCTTTGCTACGGCCGCCTCCTGCCAGGTCGTCAGATGAATCTCCAGGTGTTTTTGGAGTGGTTTCACCGCCTTGATGCCTTCGTAGTGGGAGTGGCCCTGCTGGTTCTTACGGCAGCGAGTTTTTTCTGGCGGCGACGCCTGCCCGCTTGGTTGCCCTGGCTGGCTGCTGGAACGCTATTTCTGGTGTTGGTTCAAGGGGGCCTGGGGGCTCTCACCGTCACCCAGCTACTGGCAGCGCCTTTAGTTACTGCCCATCTCGCCACGGCCTTGCTGCTGGTTGCGCTCACAAGTGGCCTTTACCAGCGCCTGGCAATGGCGGATAGGGCCTCGATCAGTCCTCCGCTTTGGTGGCAGCTGCTGGCGAGCTTGGCTCTGGTGCTGGTGTTCGCCCAGTGCCTGCTGGGTGGAACCATGGCCAGCCAATGGGCGGCAGATCGGTGTTTTAGTGCCGGCAATGGCTGCCGCTGGCTGCTTGCTCACCGCCAGCTCGCCATGCCAGCAGCTCTCGCCGTGCTGGCCCTAGCTGCAGCAACCCTGCTGTTGCCCCCAGGTCAGGGTCAACTGCCCGGCCTCGCCCAGGGAGCGGCCGTTTTGGTGCTGGCCCAGGTGAGCCTGGGCATTTGGACCTTGAAGCTCCAGCTGCAGGCGCCGCTGGTGACGATCGGCCACCAACTGCTGGCAGCGCTGCTGGTCGCTCTGCTTGCAGCGGTGCTCGCCCGTTCCCTTGGCAACTCAGGCCAGACCTTGCCCATGTCTCAAACGTCTTCCGAGGTGGCTCATGGTTAGTGCAACGATCACAGCTCCAATCGCCGTTGCCCCGGCGATCCGCCCCTCGGTGAAATTGCCGGCCTGGCTTGAAGTTGCCAAGCCCCGGCTCATACCGCTGCTGCTCGCCACCACCCTCGGTGGCATGGCACTCAGCAGTGGCGATGCACCCGCCGCCAGCACGATCATCTGCACCCTGGTGGGGGGCAGCCTGGCTTCGGCTGCGGCCGGAGTGCTCAATTGCCTTTGGGAACAGGATCTCGATGGGCGCATGCAGCGCACTAGTCGCCGGGCCCTGCCCTCTGGTCGTCTGGCCCAGCGCCAGGCCTTTGCCCTAGCCATTGGCCTCACCATCCTGTCGGTGGCAGTTCTGGTTATGGGCGTTAATCCCCTGGCTGCCAGCCTTTCCCTGTTGGGGCTCTGCAGCTATGTGCTGCTTTACACGGCCCTGCTCAAGCCGCGCACCAGTCAGAACATCGTGGTCGGCGGGGTGGCCGGGGCTATTCCGCCCTTGGTGGGAGCTGCCGCTGCCACCGGCTCCCTTGGCTGGGCTTCCTGGTGGTTGTTTTCCCTGGTGATGTTGTGGACGCCAGCCCACTTCTGGGCCCTTTCCCTGCTGCTCAAGGACGATTACCGCTCCGTGGGCATCCCGATGCTTCCGGTGGTCAAGGGCGTGGCGGTTACGACTCGGGCCATCAGCCATTACGCCTGGGCCACTGTTGGCTTGAGCCTGCTTGGGATCGTGGCGCTGCCAACGGGTGGCTTGCTTTATGGCTTGATGGTGCTGCCCTTCAACGCCCGCCTGCTGCAGCTGAGCTCCCAGTTACGCAGCCAGCCTGACGAACCCCAACGGGCCAAGGCCATGTTCCGCTGGTCGATTTTCTATTTATTCGGCATCTGTGCGTTGCTTTTGTTGGCCCGCCTACCGCAGGCAGCCCTGCTGGGCCCCCAACTGTTCAACGTCCCCTTTGCTGCCTTGCCTACATTGGTCGGCTGATTGGAGCGGCTTGAGTCGGTGATCGAACTGCAGCAGCTCTGCAAACGCTACGGGGGCAAAAAGGCGGCAACTGCCGTCATTGCCCTCGACAACCTTTCCCTGCAAGTACCGGCCGGCAGCCTCTATGGCCTGCTTGGTCCTAACGGTGCTGGTAAGACGACCGCCTTGCGCATCCTTTGCACCCTGCTGGCCCCTGACAGCGGCAGCGTTCGGGTAGGCGGCGTTGATGCCCTGGCCGAGCCCCGGGCGGTGCGTCGCTTGTTGGGCTACGTGGCCCAGGAGGTAGCAATCGACAAGATCCTCACCGGCCGCGAACTGCTGCAGCTGCAGGGTGATCTTTATCACCTGACCCCAGCTGCCCGGAACCGGCGCATGGACGAGCTGATCGAGCTGCTCGGCATGGCCGACTGGATTGATCGGCGTTGCGGTAGCTACTCGGGCGGAATGCGGCGCCGGCTCGATCTGGCCGCTGGCCTGCTGCACAGCCCCAAGGTGCTGGTGCTCGATGAGCCCACCGTCGGCCTTGATATCGAGAGTCGCGCTGCGATCTGGTCCGTCTTGCGTCAGCTTCGCGATGGCGGCACAACTGTGCTGCTTAGCAGCCACTACTTAGAGGAGGTTGATGCCCTGGCTGACCATCTGGCGATCATCGAGGCTGGCAAGGTCATCGCCGAGGGCGCTCCTGCTGTGCTCAAGGCCGCCTTGGGTGGTGATCGAGTGACCTTAAGGGTGCGTGAATTCAGTGATGCCGACGAAGCTGAGCGGGTGCGCAGCCTGCTGCACGATTGCGCCGGGGTACGCCAGGTGGTGGTGAACCGGGCCCAGGGCTACTCCCTGAATCTGGTGATTGAGCACGATGGCGTTGTTGAGCAGCTGCGCCGCCAATTGGCGGCAGCCGACCTGCCGGTTTTCGCCCTCGCCCAGAGCCGCCCCAGCCTCGATGATGTCTATCTCCAGGCCACCGGCCGCACCCTGATGGACGCGGAGCTGGCGGTGGCCGGCAGCCGTGATCCCAAGGCTGAACGCAAAGCGAGCATGTGATGACCACAACCCTTCCAGGCCCCCAACCCGAGGCATCCGCCTTGGCCGAGATCAGTCAAGAAACCCTGGCCCTCACCCGTCGTTTGTTCGTACAGCTGCAGCGTCGGCCTTCCACCTTGGTGGCGGGGGTGCTGCAGCCCCTGATCTGGCTGGTGTTGTTTGGCGCCCTGTTTGCCAAGGCTCCGGCGGGCCTGCTGCCTGGCGGCATCAGCTATGGGCGCTTCCTTGGCGCAGGTGTGATCGTGTTCACGGCCTTCAGTGCGGCCCTGAACGCCGGCCTGCCATTGATGTTTGACCGCGAATTTGGCTTCCTCAACCGGCTGCTGGTGGCGCCGCTGCGCTCGCGCAGCTCGATCGTGTTCGCCTCGGTGCTCTACATCACCACCCTGAGCTTGGTGCAGAGCCTGGCGATCATGGGCACTGCCGCATTGCTGGGTTACGGCTGGCCTGGTGGCGCTGGGCTGCTGCTGGTATTGGTCACCTTGCTGTTGTTGGTTTTTGCAGTCACGGCCCTGAGCTTGGGGCTCGCTTTTGCGCTGCCAGGCCACATCGAGCTGATTGCGGTGATCTTTGTGGCCAACCTGCCACTGCTGTTTGCCAGCACCGCTTTGGCTCCGTTGTCGTTCATGCCTGCCTGGCTGGGCTGGCTAGCGGCCCTTAATCCCCTTACCTTCGCGATAGAACCGATTCGTGCCGCCTATGCGGGACAGGTCTCTCTCACCGCAGTGGTGCTGGAGGCCCCCTACGGCCAGCTCAGCAGCGCCACCTGCCTAGGGGTGCTCGCCATACTGGCCGCCGGGTTGTTCCTGCTGATTCGGCCGCTTTTGGATCGCAAGCTCACCTAGCAGGTCCTTTCGTGACGCAGCCCTCCAGATTCCCCCCGTCCGACCGTCCCGACTTAGGGGACCGTTTGCTGGCGGCGGTTGCAGAACGGGATCAGGCCATGGCCCAGCGTCTGGTTCAGCAGTGGGCGCACCGCAGGGGGCTGGCGGCCCTCGAAGCCCTGATCTCCGGACCACTGTGCGTGGGCCAAGGAGTAGGGGCGGCTGAGTGGCTGCGCTCCCAGGCTGGCCTGGAGACCAACCCTGAGCCCAGCGTGCAACGAGTTGAGCAACCAGTTGAGCAACGGCCTGTGCTGGCCCTTGTGCAGGATGCCCTAGCTCCGGCAGCGCACAATGCCGCTCCTGCGCCCTTTGCCCATGCTTCCCTGCGGGCCTGGCTGCCAGATGCTGAAGAGCTCGATGACTTTCACCTTCCCCTGGCCAGCTGAGTGAAACCCTCCGGTTTGATTGTGTCGGTGCAGGCCCCCGAGGGATCTCCGATGCGCGATCCCGATGTCATCGCCGCCATGGCAGATGCCAGCTTGCGCAATGGCGCCTCTGGGGTGCGTCTGGAAAGCCCAGAGCACATCGGCGCTGTTCGTCGGCGCTGCCCAACGGCCCTGATCGTGGGCCTATGGAAGCGCAGCTACCCAGACAGCTCGGTGTACATCACCCCGGGGTGGGAGGAGATTCGTGCTGTTTGGGCTGCTGGTGCCGATGTGGTGGCGATTGATGCCACCGAGCGCTATCGCCCCGGGGGTGAAAATTTGGAGGGTCTGATCGCCCGCGCCCAGCGGGAGCTTGGTGCTGTGCTGATGGCCGATGTGGACAGCGTTGCCAATGGTCTGCGTGCCGCCGAGCTGGGTTGCAGCTGGGTCGGCACGACCCTTTATGGCTACACGGAGTCAACCTCAGGCCAGAAGCCACCAGCCTGGGATCTATTGCCCCTGCTGCGGCAGCAATTACCCAACGAGGTGAGTCTGATCTGCGAAGGCGGCATATCAAGCCCCCAGCAGGCCCGCCAAGCTCTCGACCTCGGCGCTGATGCCGTGGTTGTGGGCACGGCAATTACCGGGGTCGATTTGCAGGTTGCTGCCTATGTACGGGATGTGCTGGCCGGCTGAGCAGCCTGGGATCACATCATCCCGGGCATGCCCATTCCACCCATACCACCCATTCCACCCATACCACCCATTCCGCCCATACCTCCCATACCTCCCATACCTCCCATGTCGCCGCCGGGGGCTGCTTCGGGTTCGGGCTTATCGGCGATCACAACCTCGGTGGTGATCAGCATGGAGGCGATCGAGACCGCGTCTTGAAGGGCTAGGCGCACCACCTTGGCCGCATCGAGAATGCCAGCGGCCAGGAGGTCTTCGTAGACGCCGCTTAGGGCGTTGTAGCCCTTGCCCAGCCGCAGGATCTCAGCTGCCACCACTGCGCCATCGGCGCCCGAGTTGTGGGCGATCTGGCGCACGGGCTCGGCTAAGGCCCGCTTGACGATCTCGACGCCGGTGCGCTCATCGCCCTGGCAGCTAGCCGCCAGGCTGCTGAGCCCTTCGGCCAGCTCCAACAGGGTGCAGCCGCCACCAGCAATGATTCCCTCCTCCACCGCAGCGCGGGTGGCGTTGAGGGCGTCTTCGATGCGCAGCTTGCGGTTCTTGAGCTCGGTTTCGGTGGGAGCACCCACCTTGATCACGGCCACCCCTCCGGCCAGTTTGGCGATCCGCTCCTGGAGCTTTTCGCGGTCATAATCGGAGTCGGTGTTGTCGAGCTCTCGCTTGATTGAGGCCACCCGATCAGCAACGACTGCCTGGTGCTCACCGCTGGCCACGATCGTGGTGCTGTCCTTGGTGATGGTGATGCGGCGGGCCTGACCGAGCTCGGCTAGGCCGGTCTTGTCCAGGGTCATGGCCTGGTCTTCGCTAACGACCGTGGCGCCGGTGAGTACGGCGATGTCGCCAAGCATGGCCTTGCGGCGGTCCCCGAAGCCAGGGGCCCGCACTGCTGCAACCTGCAATACGCCGCGGTTTTTGTTAACCACCAGGGTGGCGAGAGCTTCGCCCTCCACCTCTTCCGCCAGGATCAGCAGGGGCCTGCCGCCCTTGGAAACCGCCTCCAGCACGGGCACCAGGTCGGTGATGGTGCTGATTTTGCGGTCGGTGATCAGGATCAGGGCATTTTCAAAGACGCATTCGCGCCTCTCCTGGTCGGTGACGAAGTAGGGGGAGCTGTAGCCACGGTCGAAGGCCATGCCCTCGGTGATCTCCAGTTCGGTGGCCAAGGAGGTGGACTCCTCAACGGTGATGACGCCGTCAGCGCTCACCTTGTCCATGGCCTCGGCGATCATCCGGCCGATCTCTTCGTCGTTGCCGGAGCTCACCTCGGCTACCTGGCGAATCGCTTCACCGGCGACGGGTTGGGCCCTCTCGGCGATGCCCGCCACGATCTGGGCTGTGGCCTTTTCCATGCCGCGGCGTAACACGACCGGGCTGGCGCCGGCAGCTACGTTTCTGAGGCCTTCGCGGACCAGTGCCTGGGCCAGCAGGGTGGCAGTGGTGGTGCCGTCGCCGGCGGAGTCCTTGGTCTTGCTGGCCACCTGCTGCATCAGCTTGGCGCCAACGTTTTCGAAGGGATCTTCGAGTTCGATCTCCCGGGCGATGGTGACGCCGTCATTAACGATCTCGGGCGCGCCGAATTTCTTTTCGAGCACCACGTTGCGGCCGCGGGGTCCGATGGTGACCTTCACCGCGTTGGCCAGGGCATTGACACCACGCTCAAGGGCACTACGGGAGGCATCTGAAAAGCTGATCAGCTTGGCCATGAAAACGCTGGAGACTCAGTGGAGTCAGGGTCCCACAGCGGACCACCGCCGGGCCAACGGAGCGGGGTGGGGAAAGCCGAATCTCCTGTTCAGGGAAGACGGCAGGCTCTCGCTGCAGGAGGTACCTTCGAACCATGGAAGAACTGCTGCAGCAGACCCTCGAAAGCGCCGTCACTGAATCGGCCCTCGACCCAAGCACCACCGCCGATGGCATGGTGTTCCTCCTGATCGCCGCCCTCGGCCTGTTGATGGCCTTGGTTTACGTGCCGATCCGCCTGTTCCTCACCCTCACCGCCCGCAGTCGCCGCCTGCGCCTGCTGCAGCGGATTCGCCGGCTGCGCGAGGAGTTGGCTCAGCCGCTCACAAGCTCTTAACGCATCACCATGCCGCCATCCACCTGCAGCACCTGGCCGGTGATGTAGGCGGCAGCCGGGTCGGCGGCCAGAAAGCGCACTGCACCTGCCACCTCGGCGGCGCTGCCCATCCTCCCCAGGGGAATCGCCGCGAGGATCGGCTCCTTGTCGAGTTCGGCGGTCATGTCGCTCTCGATGAAGCCCGGGGCAACGGCATTGACGGTCACACCCCGGGCTGCAAATTCAGCCGCATTGCTGCGGGTGAGGCCGATCACCCCGGCCTTGGCGGCGCTGTAGTTGGCCTGGCCTGGATTGCCCATCAGGGCCACCACTGAGGTGATGTTGATGATGCGGCCGCCTCGGGCCTTGAGCATGGCCCGGCTCACAGCGCGGGTGCAAAGAAACACGCCGGTGAGATTGAGGTTGATCACGCTCTGCCAGTCGGCGGTTTTCATCCGCATCAGCAGGCCGTCGCGGGTGATGCCGGCGTTGTTAACCAACACGTCGAGCCGGCCGCCCCTAGCGAGCACCGCTTTGACCATGGCGTCGACCTGCTCTTCATCGGCTACATCAGCCCGATGGCTCCAGGCTTCGCCCCCGGCAGCAGTGATCTCAGCCACGACCGCTTCGGCTGCATCCGGGGAGCTGGCGTAATTCACCACTACTTGGGCGCCGGCCGCTGCCAGCTCAAGTGCTATGGCGCGACCGATACCCCGGCTGGCACCTGTAACCAGCGCCACTTGGCCGGCCAGGGGGGCTGGGCTGGACATCACGGCACTCGACATCGCGGCACTGGGGTTTGTGGCGCTGATCGTATGGCCTGACTATCCCCCGAACCCCAATTATCCCAGTCCCAGGGCGGCGAGCACCTCGGCGTGGCCAAGTTGGCTGAGGTTGGCGGCGCTGCCGAGCCCCTGCACCCCAGCACGGCTGGGCAGACTGCCGGGACCCCGGCCCAAGGCCACCAGCGGCAGGCCGAGCAGCAGGGCCAATTCGATGGCTACGGGGTCGCTGGCTAGCACCACATCGGCACTGGCGATCTGGGCGGCGCGCTTACGCATATCTCCAGTCCCAGTGCCAGCTAGTGCTGGCACGGTCCGCAGGTTGGGCAGCTTGCTGCGGATCTGGGCGGGTAGGTCTTGCCATTGCTGGGCTGGCCAGTCGCCGCCAGCAGCGGAGGGGGCCAGCAGCAGGGCCGGTCCATCGCCACTGGGTAGGGCCGCGCTGGCGGCCTCCAGATCGGCCGGGGCGATCGGCAACCGGAAAGAATCAGCCTCGAGCCGCACCCCGATGGGCCGCAGTAAGGCTTCAAAGGCCTGGTTGGCCCAGCCGCCCTCGATGGGGGTGATCCGCTCGGTGGCGGAAAAGCCACTGCTGGCCACCCGGGTGGGGATGTGGCTCATCGACAGCATCAGATCCATCTGGCGGCTGGGCGCCAGGTTGAGGCTCACCTGAAAATCAGGCTCCCGCACCGAGCCCATCAAGTTGGCCCAATCGGCAAGGGTTGCCTGCTCGTAGGTGAAGGGCATGGCCCGTTCCACGGCTGGATGCAGGGACCAAAGGGGAACCGCCGCCAACGGACAGACCACCTGAACGTCGGCATGGAGTTGGTCGGCGACGGCAGCAACGGCTGCAAAACTCTGCAGCTGCTGGCTGCTGCCGCCCGGAATCAGAAACAGGGCGCGCATCGCAAACGACACAGGTTCGGCGGCCTGATTGTATGGATCAGATTCGGATTGACCCGTCTCGCGGGAGTCGCTTGTGCATTTGCTGATCGCCGCAGCCGGCAGTGGACGCCGCATGGGGGCCACCGGCAACAAGCTGCTGTTGCCAGTGGCGGGGCGGTCGGTGCTGGCCTGGACCCTCGATGCGGCCCTCGCCTGCCCCGCCATTAGCTGGATCGGCATCGTGGGCCAGCCCGTTGATGCAGCCGCGATAGCGGCGATCGTGGCTGAAGCTCAGCCTGACCTGCCGGTGCAGTGGATTGAGGGTGGTGACACCCGTCAGGAGTCGGTGAGCCGGGGGCTGGCGGCCCTGCCGGCAGCTGCTGGTGGTGTGCTGATCCACGACGGGGCTCGCTGTCTTGTCGAGCCAGAACTGCTGGCCCGCTGTGCCGCTGCGGTGCAGCAAGGCGCAGCGGTGATCGCCGCCACCCCCGTAACCGACACGATCAAGCAGGTGGATGGAGCTGGCACCATCACGGCCACCCCAGATCGCAGCTGGTTGTGGGCAGCCCAAACTCCCCAGGGTTTTCCTGTTCAGCAGCTGCGGGCTGCCCATGCAACCGCCACGGAGCAGGGCTGGAGCGTCACCGACGATGCGGCCCTGTTTGAGCGGCTGGGTTTGGCGGTGCAGGTGTTGGAGGCGCCTGCCTCCAACATCAAGCTCACCACCCCCTTCGATCTCACCGTGGCAGCGGCGGTGCTTGCTTCGCGCTGCTGATCCGCAGCTGGCCGCTGCTGCCATCGAGCTCGGCCCAGGCACCTAGGGGTAGGGCCGCATTGCCGGCCACATGACCAACGGGCAGGTTGCTCACCACGGGGATGCCTAGATCGCTTGTGCGCTCGCGTAGCACCTGCTCGAGGCTGAAACGATCTGCTTCGGCTGGGTTTTCATCGCAGTCTGTGAACTGCCCCAGGCCGATGCCGGCCAGCTGCTGCAGCCCACCGCAAAGCCGCCAGTGGGTGAGCATGCGCTCGATTCGGTATGGCGCTTCGCTTACGTCTTCGAGCACCAAAATGGCGCCGCGCAGATCCGGCAGATACGGCGTACCCAGCAGGTGGGTGGCCACGGTGAGGTTGGCGGCTAGCAGGGGGCCTGCGGCGCTGCCGCCACACCAGCCCTCACCCTGGAGGTCGCCCAGGGGTTCGCCAAACAACAGGCACCGCAGCCGCTCCTGGCTCCAGGCGGGTTCGGCGGGCAGGGTGGTGAGCAGCGGCCCGTGGATGGCACCTCCCTGCCCCTGGGCTAGTTGGGCCCAGAGCAGGGAGGTGACGTCGGAGAAACCAAGCAGCCAGCGAGCTGGCTGGGCCAGGGGTGCTTCCAATAACCGGGCCGCTCCCCAGCCGCCCCGCACACAAGCCAGCAGTTCGGCGCCCCGCCTGGCGGCCGCTTCCAGGTCGCCGCGTCGCTGTTGGTCTCGGCCGGCCAGATAGCCCCACTGGCGCCCGTGCAGGGGCGTGCGCTCCACCTCCAGCCCCCAGCCCTCGAGCAGGGCAATGCCCGCCTCCAGGCGCGCCAAGGCGTCTTCGCCCAGCAGGGCTGAGCTTGCCGCCACCAGCTGCACCCGATCCCCTGGCCGCAGCGGTGAGGGCTGACGTATGACCTGGCTCATGGCAGCTGCCCCAGCACCAGGGCAAGCAGCAGCAGCCCTCCCAGCTGCACCTGGCGGCTGAAGTGGCGGCCGTAGGCGGACCTTGGCAGGTTGGGGCGGCGCAGCAGGGCGGCTTCGCGCTGCATGCCGGCTGCTGCCAGCAGACCCAATGGCCAGCTGATCCAGCCGCATCCCTGCAGGCCGGCGGCTAGCCCCAGGGCCAGGGCGGCGAGGCCGTAGCTGATCGCCACCGCCAGGGGGGCCCGGCTGCCCAGGCTGAGGGCACTGCTGCGCACGCCGATGGCCCGGTCGTCATCCCGGTCGGCCATGGCGTAAACCGTGTCGAAGCCGAAGGTCCAAAGCAAGGTGGCCAGCCATACCAGGGCCAGGGGCCAGCCGCCGGCCAGGGAGCCGGTGGCAGCGGACCAGGGGATCAGCACCGCAAAACCCCAGCAGAGGGCCAGTACCAGTTGGGGGTAACCAAACCAGCGTTTAGCAGAGGGGTAGAGCAGCACTGGCGGCAGGGCCGCGATTGCTAGCAGCAGGCAGAGGTTGCGACTGGCGGCGGGCAACCCCCACATCAGCACCAGCAGCACTGCCAAGGCGACGACAAGGCTGAGCAGCAGCAGGCCTATCGCCTCGCCAACGCCAACGCGGCCATCGGCCAGGGGACGACTGCGGGTGCGCTCCACTAAGGGGTCGATGCGGCGGTCCCAGAGGTCGTTGGCGATGCAGCCGGCCGCGCTCACCGCCAGTCCTCCCAGCACGATCAATCCCACCAACAGCGGCGCCGGTGGGGCGTTTGGGGTGAGCCAGAGGCTCCAGCCAGCTGGAATCAGCAGGATCAGGCGGCCACTGGGCTTGTGCCAGCGCACCAGCTCCAGCCAGGCCCCCAGACGGTTGCCGCGCGTCAAGTTGGCCATGCCCCCTTTTCGTCGTGCCGCACCCTAGGTGTGCCGGTGGGACGGGCCGTGGGTGGCAAAGTAGCGCCCCCAGTGGCAGTTGCTGAGCTAGATGGTTCAGGCCCCCAACCTTCAGCAGTCCGGTCGCCGCCGGGTGGCCGCTATTGACATCGGCACCAACTCGATTCACCTGCTGGTGGCAGAGGTGGATCCGGAGCTGAGCAGTTTCAGTGTGGTGCTGGCTGAGAAGGCCACCACCCGTCTTGGCGAAAGGGATCCCCATAGCGGTGACCTCAGTGCCGAGGCGATCGAGCGGGCTTTTCGCACCCTGCGCCACGATCGCGATCTGGCCCTTAGCCATGGGGTGGAGCAGATCGTCACGGCGGCCACCAGTGCCGTGCGGGAGGCCCCCAATGGCAGGGATTTCCTGGTGGCGCTGCAGGAGCAACTGGGCCTGGAGGTGGATCTGGTAAGCGGGCCCGAGGAGGCGCGATTGATCTACTTGGGTGTGCTTTCGGGCATGGCTTTCGGCGACCAGCCCCACTTGATAATTGATATCGGTGGAGGCTCCACCGAATTGGTGCTGGCCGATGGCCGCGACGGCCGCTCCTTCAGCAGCACCCGCATCGGCGCGGTGCGCCTGCAGCGGGAGTTTTGTCAGCAGGACCCCCTTCCGGTTGAACGTCGCTCCTTCCTGCAGGCCTATATCCAGGGCGCCCTCGACCCTGCCGTAGCTGAGGTGAAGGCGGCGCTGCGCCGGGGCGAACAGCCGCTGATGGTGGGCACCAGCGGCACAGCCATGGCCCTAGCGGCGCTGGCGGCTGCTGAAGATCCCAAGCCGCCGCTGAAGCTGCAGGGTTACAGGCTCAGCCGCGAGCGCATCGACCAGCTCACCGCCCGGCTCCTGGCTATGACGCCGGAGCAGCGCCGTGCCTTGCCCGCCATAAACGACCGTCGGGCCGAGATCATCGTGCCAGGCGCCCTGATTTTGCAGACGGCGATGGCGATGCTCGGTGTGCGGGAGCTGGTGGTTTGTGATCGGGCCCTGCGGGAGGGCCTAATCGTGGACTGGATGCTGCGCAACGGCCTGCTGGGAGATCGCTTCGCCTTCCAGAGCACTATTCGCCAGCGCACCGTGCTGCACCTGGCCCAGCGCTTTGGTGTCGATCGGGCCCGGGCCGATCGGGTGGCCGCCCATGCCCTCAGCCTCTACGACCAGTCGCGGGGGCTGCTGCACCACGACGAGGGGCCGGGTCGGGAGCTGCTCTGGGCCGCCGCCCAATTGCATACCTGTGGCAAGAGCATCAATATCTCCGCTTATCACAAGCACAGCTGGTATTTGATCCGCCACGGCGAGCTGCTGGGCTACTCCGAATCCGAGCACCTGATGGTGGCGGCGATTGGCCGCTATCACCGCCGCAGCCTGCCGAAGAAGCGCCATGAGTCGTGGCAGCTGATCGAAGACCGCGACCAGCGCCGCACCGTTACGTCGATGGCCTTGCTGTTGCGGTTGGCGGCGGCCCTAGATCGCCGGCCCGCTGCGGTGATTGCGACCCTGCAGGTGAGATCAAGGCAAAATGATGTTTGCGTTGACCTGGAGCCCCTGGCGGCCGCCCCTGGTGAGCCAGCTCCGGATCTCAGCTTGGAGCGCTGGAGCCTGCGATCCTGCGCTGAAGTGGTGCAGGAATCCTGCGGCCTTGGTCTCAGGGTGCCGGAGCCCTGAAGCTGCGCCAACGCACCTGATCAATGGGTCCCAGGGGTTGAGGAGCACCGCCTCCTATTCGGGTGCGAACCAGGTCGGGACGGCCTGCCAGCACCTCAAGCCCTTGGCCCAGGGGGAAGCTCCGCTCACCTGTGAAGGTGCCACGGAAGAGAGTGGTGCCGGTTTTTGTTTTTATTTCGAGCCAACTGGGCTGGCTGCTCGTCAGTTGCAGCTGATCGGGATTGAGGCTGCCGCTTTCCCTATCCCTGCTCCTATGTACTGGGGAAATCTCGGTCAGCAGCTGGGGCTGCGTTTGCTGCTGGGTTGGGCGGGCCTGGTGACGCTGCCACTGCTGCCAGCCCACGGCGCCGGCGCCACTGAGGGCGACCAGGATTGCTGCTGTGATGGCCAGTCGGCCGCTGGTTTGTGCCGGTCTGGTTGGGGCGCGCTGGGTGAGTTCGGCCACCTTGATCGGCTTGGTTTGAAACTGGCCGCTATCTCGCAGGGTTTTCAGGGGGCCATCGATGTTGATGGCCAGGCTGCTGGCGATTCTGCGGGCCTGGGCGATCACAAATACCGGTTCCGGCAATCGACCGGCGTCGGCTTCTTCCAGGGCCTGAAGTTGTTCGACTCCCATGTTTAGACGGGCTGCCAGCACGGCCAGTTCGAGACCTTGGACCTCTCGGCCCTGCCGCAGCGTCTGCCCCAGGCAGCGCAGGGCGGATAAGGTCTCGGGATTGGGAGAATCTGACACCACAACAGCGAGCTCAGCAGATTTAGACATTCTGCAGGCAAATTTGATGCGGTCCAGTCGTTGAAATGGGCGATACTGGATTCGAACCAGTGACCCCTTCCGTGTGAAGGAAGTGCGCTACCGCTGTGCTAATCGCCCGCACCTCCACAGCTTAAAACACCACAGGCAGTCGATCGGTCACCATGGGCTAAGAGCCAGTCGCATTGCGTGAGCGCCAACCCCGAAGGAGCCGATCCCAAGCCAGCAACGGCCCCTGTGGACTTGAGCCAGCCAGTGGATGTTGATCAGCCAGTGGATGTTGATCAGACAGTGGACGTATTGGTCGTGGGAGGCGGGGTGTGCGGTACGGCCCTGCTGTTCGAACTGGCTCGCTACACCGATTTGGGCCGCATCCTGCTGGTGGAGCGCTACGACGCCCTGGCCAGGGTGAACTCCAAGGCCACCAACAACAGCCAGACGATTCACTGCGGCGACATCGAGACCAACTACACGCTCGAGAAGGCGGTGCGGGTGAAGCGCACCGCCGAGATGATCGTGAACTACGCCGAGCTGCTTGATCCAGCCAGCCGCGAGCTCTGTGTGTTTCGCACTCCAAAAATGGTGCTGGGGGTGGGCGAGCACGAGTGCACCTTCCTGCGGGAGCGCTTTGCTCGCTTCTCACCCCACTTCCCGGCAATGGAGCTGCTCGAGAAGCCGCAGATCGCCGAGTGGGAGCCCCAGGTGGGACTGGTGCAGGGGGAGTTGCGCCCGGAGGAGCTGGTGGCGATCGGCATCCGCCGCACCTACACCGCCGTGGACTACGAGGAGCTATCGGCCTCGTTCGTGGCCCAGGCGGCGGCGGCGGTGGCTGGAACGCCGCGCCAGCTCACGGTGCAGCTAGGCACCAGCGTGGTCGCGATTACGCCTGAGGGCGACGGCTACCGGGTGGAACTGGCCCCCACCCCCGGCTGCTCCAGCGCCGCCAGGGAGGCTCCGCGCTCGGTGCGGGCCCGGCACGTGGTGGTGAATGCCGGAGCCCACAGCCTGCTGATGGCCCAGCGCATGGGCTACGGACTGGAGTATTCCTGCCTGCCCGTGGCCGGCAGCTTTTACTTCACGCCGGATTTGCTCCGGGGCAAGGTTTACACGGTGCAGAACGACAAGCTGCCCTTTGCCGCCATCCACGGCGACCCCGACGTGCGAGCCCCTGGCAAAACCCGTTTTGGCCCTACCGCCCTGCTGCTGCCTCTGCTGGAGCGCTACAGACCAGCCTCGTTTTGGGAGTTTCTGAAGGTGCTGCGGCTCGATTGGGCAGTGCTCGCCGTGTTCTGGCAGCTCTTTCGCATCGCCGATATCCGCAATTACATCTTTAAAAATCTGCTGTTCGAGGTGCCCTGGCTGAGGCGGCGATTGTTTTTGGCAGATGCTCGCAAGATCGTGCCCGACATGCGCTTCGAGGATCTCAACTTCGCTGAGGGCTATGGCGGCGTGCGACCCCAGCTAATCGATAAGGCCAACCGCAAGCTGATGCTCGGCGAGGCCAGCATCGCGGCCCGGCCCGGCCTTGTGTTCAACGTCACCCCTTCCCCTGGGGGCACCTGCTGCCTGGGTAATGCCGCCCGCGACCTGGAGGCGATCGTCGAGCGGCTGGGCTGTGGCTTCGATCGGCAGCGCTTGGCCAGGGAGCTTTATGGCGAGGCGGACTGAACGTTTTCAGCTAGCGCCGCCGCGGAAGAGGTGATTGTGGCTAGCTGAGTAGAGGCGAGAACGGGCCTCCGCCGGCGCCGCCAGCGCCGGGCTCACCACGTAGAGGGTGGTGCGGATCAACTGCCGTTCCTGGCTCACCCGGGCCATGTCGGCCAGGGGAACCACCTTGATCCACTCATCAGGCCAGCTCACCCGGTAGCCAATGGCTACGGGAGTGTCGGCGGGGTAGTGGCGCAGCAGCTCGGTTTGCACCTCTTCGACGTGGCGAGCACTGAGGTAGAGGCATAGGGAAGCGCGCAGGGCGGCAAGCCGCTCCAGGGCCTCCCGCTCCGGCACGCCGGTGCGTCCGCCAGCGCGGCTCAGCACGATCGTCTGCACCAGGCCAGGGATGGTGAGCTCGCTCTGCAGGGCCGATGCGGTGGCCTGGTAAGCACTCAAGCCGGGCACCACCTCCACGCCGATACCGGCATCGGCCAGGCGGCAAATTTGCTCGGCGATGGCGCCATAGAGGCAGGGATCACCGTCGTGGAGCCGCACCACGGTTTTGCCGGCCCGGGCCCGATCCAGCACCACCTCCATCACCTGCTCCAGCGTGAGGGTGCTGGTGCGCACCTGCTCACAGCCCTCGGGTGCCAAGGCTGCGATCTGGGGATTGATTAGGGAATCGGTCCACACCAACACCTCTGCCTGCTCCACAAGGCGGGCGGCGCGCAGGGTGAGCAAGTCGGGTGCGCCGGGACCGGCACCAACTATCCAGACAGGCTTGTTATTCAAGTGGCTACTCCACTGGGGTCGGGCAGGGGGCGGTGGCGGCGGTAGAGCCACCAGAGGCCAACGCCGCCAAGGGAAATCAAAAGCAGGCTGACCAGCTGGGCCATGCGCAGGCCGCCATCACAGAAGGGCGGCTCGGAGAGCAGGCAGAGGGGGTCGAGGCGCAGCCCTTCAATCCACACTCGCCCGCTGCTGTAGGCCATCAGATATACGCAGCTGAGTGCTCCTGGCAGCAGCTGAATGCGGCCGCGACTGGCGGCCCGAAATAGCGCCAGCAGGAGGGCGCACACCCCCAGATTCCAAAGGGATTCGTAGAGGAAGGTGGGGTGAAAGTAGAGCTGCTCAAAAAATTCAGCTGGGCGGCTGGCCGCGGGGATCTGCAGTTTCCAGGGAAGATCCGTAGGCAAGCCGAAGGCCTCGGAATTAAAGAAATTTCCCCAGCGGCCGATCGCCTGGCCGAGGGCCACGGAGGGCATCAGCACATCGAGCAGTTGCCAGAAGGGCTGCCGGCGCCAGCGGCAGAACAGCATCGTGGCCAGGGAGCCGCCCAGCAGGGCGCCGTGGATGGCGATGCCTCCGCGCCATATCGCGATCGCATCAAGCCAGTTGCTGGAATACTGGCGCCACTCGAGGGCGACGTAGTAAATGCGTGCTCCGATCACGGCTCCCAGCACCATCAGGGGCAGGAGATCGGCAATCAGGGATGGCTCAATGCCTCGAGCCCGGCCGAGCCGGGTGGCCAGGCTGAGGCCCAGCAACACGGCCACGGCGATGAGCAGACCGTACCAGCGCAAGGAAAAGGGGCCCAGCTGGAAAACCAGGGGCCCCGGGGAGGTGAAGGTGGCAAGCACGCTGCTCAGATCAAGCCTTCAGCAGCCTGAACCTTTTCAACCTGGCGCTTTTTGAGCACCAGCAAGATCTGGGCCAGGGCGATTGCGGCAAAGAATGCCAGCAAACCGTAGATGCGCACAGGGTTTTGCAGCACAACCTCGGCATCAATCTGTCCGAAGCCACCCACGTTGGGGTCGTTGGTGATCGGTGAACCGGCAACTACTGCATCACCAACCGCCGCCACGATGGTGGGGCCAGCCGGCACGGTTTCAGTGGCCGTAGTGCCATCTGCGGCGGTGATCTCCACCAGGGAAGCGCCGTTATCACCGGCAGTGATTGCTGACACCGTGCCAGTTACGGAGGCGTTGAACACGCCGTTGTTGCTCTTTTCGCCGGTGGGATACACCTGGCCGCGGCCACGGTTGCCGCCCACATGCAGCTGGTATTTGCCGAAGTGGATGCTGCTGTCGGTGGCGGGATCAGGAGAGAGAATCGGGAAAACGATCTCTTGGTGCTCATCACCGGAGATCGGGCCCACCAACAGGATGTTGGGTTGGTCGTCGGAATACTGGGTGTAATAAATGCCGGCAGTTTCCTCCTTCAGCTCCTCGCTGAGCCGGTCTTGCGGGGCAAGGGTGAAGCCATCTGGAAGCATCACCACAGCGCCGACATTCAGACCGGTGCGGCTGCCATCGCCGGCCACCTGCTGAACGCTTGCGTCGTAGGGGATTTCCACCACGGCCTTGAACACCGTGTCAGGGAAGATGGCCTGGGGCACTTCCACCCTGGTGGCCTTCTTGGCCAGGTGGCAGTTGGCGCAGACGATCTTGCCGGTGGCCTCCCGGGGGCTGGCGTAGTTCTGCTGGGCCCAGAAGGGATAGGCCCAGCTGGGGCTGGCGCCGGTCAAAAGCACGGCGAAGGCGATCAGGGAGCCGAGCAGCAGGGAAAGGGAACGACGCATCACGAGATCAGGCGACAGACAGGGAGAAGAAAAGCTGGATCGGGGTAATCAGGCCCACCAGGGCTTGTCGCCGGTGCGGAAGTCGGTTTCGCTCCACTGGCTAAGGAAAACGTTGTCGTTGTCTACAGAAACGTGAGCCAGGGCCAAGGAGAGGGGCGCTGGACCGCGCACCACTTTGCCGGTGGCGTCGTACTGGGAGCCGTGGCAGGGGCACATGAACTTATTGGCACCGCTGTTCCAGGGCACTACGCAGCCAAGGTGAGTGCAGATGGCATTGATGCCGTAGCTGCCGATGGCATCATTGCCCTCAACGAGCAAGTAGGTCGGATCTCCCTTGAGGCCCTGCACCAGGCTGAGATCGCCCTCCTTGTGGCTGCTGAGCCAGCCGCTGGCAGTGACGCTGTTGCCGAATTCGTCTTTAGCGGTGGTGCCGCCGCCGCCGCCTGCCGCCTTGGGGGGGATGAAATAACGAGCCACTGGATAGAGGGCACCCAGGGCCACACCGGTCACAGACCCGAAGGTCAGCAAGTTCATGAACTGCCGGCGGCCCATTCCGGGCACATCACCGTTGGAGGCGCTATTTGAAGCGCTCGCTGGCATCTGGGTCATGAAGACGCGCCGGGACAATGTGGCGCTCATTATGAACCTTGCCTGTGCGGCTCCGGGGCGGTGCAGCCGGCTGGCCCCTGGGCCTGCAACATGCTGTTGTGCAATCCGTCGCGTGAGCTTGGGCGTGTCCCTGCCCTCCAGTGCCCTCCCCCCACCCCCTGAGCCAGGTTCGCCCCTGTCTGCGCAAGAGGTTTGGGATCTGCTGCAAACCCGTTGGCAGGTTTCCTACGACCTGCAGCTGGTGCAGCGTCGCGGCCGGCTCTATCTACAGGTGATGTGGGCCTACTTAGAGCAGCAATCCTTTCCGCTCACGGAGGATGGCTACCGCAGCAAGCTCGAGGAACTGGTGGGTTTGCTCAATGGCCTAGGCGTAGCCGAGCAGGTGCGCAGCTGGCTCGGCACCACCTCCGATAAGCCGAGACAGGGCAAGGCCATGGGTCTGGCGTTGGAGATCCCGGCCGGCCGGGCCAGCGAATTTTTGCTCTAGGCAGGCCGCAGCCGTTCGGTGCAGGCCACCAGGCCAACGCCGATTAGGTAGAGGGCCGTGATCGCCCCGGAGAGCAGCAGCATCGTTACGGGGTCGGTGGAGGGGGTCAACACGGCCCCCGCCAGGGCACTTGCCAACACCACCCAGCGCCAACCCGCCAGCATGGGCTGGGCCTTCACCAGGCCAAGGGCGCCGAGCAACAACTGCAGCACTGGCAGTTGAAATGCCAGCGCGGTGGCCACCATCAGCAGCAGCACGAAATCGAGGTAGCGCTCGATCGACCAACTCGGTTCGACCACGTCGGCGCCGTAGCTCACCAGGAAGCGCAGGGCTGCGGGCACCAGGGCCCACCAGGCGAAGGCCAGCCCCGCCGCAAACAGCACCGCCGAGCCAGCTACCGCCGGGGCCACCAGCCGCCGCTCCCGCCGGGTAAGTCCCGGAAGCACGAACCCCAGACCCTCGTAGAGCACGTAGGGCAGGGCCAAGGTGAGCCCGGCGTAGCCCGCCACTTTGAACGACACAAACAAAAATTCGCCCGGGGCCAGCTGCAGAAAGCGGATGCCCTCCGCTGGCACTTCCAGCAGCCGCACCAATGGTTTAACGGCGACAAGGCAGGCTGCTGCCGCCACCACTACCGCCAGCAGGCTGCGCAGCACGCGGCGGCGTAGCTCCTCGAGATGGTCCACCAGGCTCATCTCCACCTCGGCTGGAAATTCTCCAGGCTCCGAGTCGGGCGCGGCGCGGCGCTTGGCTGAAATTTCGGGTTCGGCGCTCATCGTTTCTGCTCCATCAGCAGGCTAAGAGCCCGCTGAGGTTCTCCCCACAGCACGGAGCCGCCACGATGGCGCACGGTACCGGGGGCTGCACCAGGAATGCGTTGTAACTCCTCGGTGGGCACCATCACCACCGGCACCCGCCTGTTGCCCCGGCCCCTGCTGTAGTGAGAGGCCAGATCGGCTGCTGCCTGCAGATCCGCATCGCTGGCCAGTCGCTCCGAGCTTTTCAGCACCACATGGCTGCCCGGCAGCTCCTGGGCGTGGAACCAGAGATCGCCGCGGCGCGCCTGGCGAAAGGCGATCCATTCGTTTTGGCGGTGGTTGCGGCCAATTTGTATGGACAAACCGGAAGGTGTGTGCAGCTCCAGGGGTTGGGGCACCCCCTCGATCGCCCCAGCCCGACGCCTCTGGCGACTCCCCGCCGGTTTGCGCTGGCCGCGCTCAGCCAGTAGGGCTTCGAGCTCGCCAACCAGGCTGCCCACCTGCTCGAGGCTGTCGGCCTGCTCCAGGTAGGTGAGGCTGGCTTCGAGGCTTGCTAAGCGCTGCCTGTGCTGCTCCAGCCTGGGGGTGATCGCCGCCACCGAGCGCCGCCGCTTGCGGGCGGTTTTGTAGAGCTTCTGGGCCTCTTCAATGCACTGGCGGCTCGGCTGTAGCTGGCTGAGCAGGGCATCGGCGCGGCGCTGCAGAGCTTCCCCTTCAGGCACCGCATCCAGCAGGGCTTGCTGCTCGCTGGCCTGGCGGCTTTCGCGCTCGAGTGTGGCCTGCAAGCGGTGCTGCAGCTGCTGGCGCTGCTGCACAAGCAGCTGGGCGCCGAGGTGCTCGCTGAAATAGGCGGCCATGCCTTGATTTATTGCCAGGGCTGGATTTGCGGCAGGGGTATCGCCGCTGGATCCAGCCCAGCAGCGGTAGCCGGCCGGTTCGAGCTGCCAGCTGAATCGCCCCATCTGCACGGCTTCAAGCCACTGGCGCCAGCCTTGCCACAACTGCTGCCATTGCTCCGGACTGATGCTGTCCACGCTCAGTTCGCCCCAGCCGCAGGGCAGTAGCTGGCGCAGTAAGGCCGGACTCATGCCCTGGTAGGCATCGCGCAGGGCCTGCTGCAGGGGCAGGGGCACTAGGCGCAGACGGCGCTGCCAGCTGCCAAAGCTCTCCTCCAGCCGCGGCGGCTCGCCCGCCAGGGGCGGGGGCGGTTGGTAAGGGTCGCCGGTGCCGATTGGCCGTAGGCGTGATTGCTGGGGTTTCACCTGGCGGGCCAGGGCCACTACCTGGCGGTCGGCGTCGAGCAGCAGCAGGTTGCTGTGGCGGCCCATCAGCTCCACCACCAGCCAGCGCAGCACGGGCTCACCGGGACGCCTGGCGAAGCCGAGCTCCACCACCCGCTCCCAGCCCTGCTGTTGGATTTCGATGAGGGCCAGACCCTTGAGGCCGTGCTGCAGCTGCTGGGCCAGGGTGCTGCCATCCCCTTGGCGGGGTGGCGGCAGGATCGTGTGCAGCCGAGCCGCTTCCGCCTGCCAGCTGAGCTCGAGCCAGTGGCTACCGCTGAGGCTGCGCAGGCCGATCTGCAGGGCCTGGGGGCTGGCCTGCTGGGCCTTCTCGAAGCGACTTGGCAGCAGTAGCGGCCGCCACTCGGCCAGCACCGCCCGCAGGGTCGTGACGTCTACTGCCTGAAGGCGGGAGGGTGCCTGAAGGCGGGAGGGAGACACGGCTTGGCAGGGCAACACGGCTTGGCAGTGCAACACGGCTTGGCAGTGCAACACGGACGCTGGCTTCTACTCTGCAGGCCAGAGCTGTCGCCCGCCATGAGCGCCTTGCCCGGCCGTCTCACCTTGATCACCGGCCCTAGTGGAGTCGGCAAGGGCACCTTGGTGCAGCGACTGCTGCTACTTCATCCGGAGATCTGGCTATCGATCTCAGCCACCACCCGTGCCCCCCGCACCGGTGAGCTAAATGGTCAGCACTACTTTTTCCTGACTCGCGACGCCTTTGAAGGCCAGGTGGCTGAGGGCGGGTTTTTGGAGTGGGCTGAATTTGCCGGCAACCTTTACGGCACCCCCCGCCAACCGGTGCAGGCCCAGCTAGCTGCAGGCAGGCCCGTGCTGCTTGAGATCGAGCTGGAGGGGGCACGCCAGGTGCGCCAAAGCTTTGCCGAGGCTTTCCAGATTTTTGTCGAACCCCCCAGTTTTGAGGAGCTTGAGCGGCGTATCCGCGGCCGCGGCACCGATAGCGAGGAGGCGATTGGTCGGCGGCTGGAGCGGGCCAAGGTGGAGCTGGCTGCGGCGCCGGAATTTGACGCGGTGCTTGTCAACGGCGAACTGGAGCTGGCCCTGGCCGAGCTGGAGCAGCTGCTGGGCTAGGGCGGCTAGGCACGGGCAAAAAAAAGCGGCCCCCCGGGGCCGCGTCTGATCAGAATTGACTGATCAGAGGGGTCTGATCAGAGGGGAAGGAACAGCAAGTCGGGGAAGAAATGGTTGAATTCGATAATTATTACAGCGGTAAGGCCAAACCAGATGGCAGCAAATACCGGAGCGGTGGTGAGGAACTTTTTCATGGTGAAAAATTAGAGATGCATCTAGGACTTGCAGGGCTAAGCAACCCTTAGCGGGGCGAAACCGCTCAGCGAGGGGAAACCGTGACCTTGTCGTCGGATTCGAGCAGCTTGCCGCTGGTGAGCTCGCCGAAGGCGGCCAGGGGCCAGGTGGCTGCTGCCAGGGTGCTCTTAAAAGCCAAAGGCAGATCGATCTGGATCTCCTTCATGGTGGCGTCTTTATCGCCGCGGATGGCGCGCAGGTAGTTGCGACCAGCCCAGCCAATGCAGCCAGCGATGTAGAGGAAGGCGATACCGGGGAGCATGAAATCACCGGCATGGTTCCAGCGACCATCCACGATCAGGTGGGGCAGGCCATCGGCACCGCATACGGACTGGCTGTACATCGCGAAGCGAGCCTTGGCCTGATCGGTTTTGGCGGTAGCAGCGCGCTGCTGGAAGCGGGCGCTCTCGGAGCAGGGGGTCAGCCCTGCCACGTCAGCCTTGGCCGTAGGGGCGAAGCCGAGCAACAAGAAGGCGGAGAGCAGAACCGCGAAAAGTCGGCGGGAGAAAAGACGGCGCATCGGACGCAAGGCCGCGGGGCAGGATGACACTTCTGGACAGTACGGGAGCTGTAGAAGTCCAATGCCACTGGTTCTGGCCCTCGAAACAAGTTGTGACGAGTCGGCGGCAGCGATTGTGCGTGATCAGACGGTGCTCGCCAGTGCCGTCGCCTCCCAGGTGGAGGAGCACGCCCGCTGGGGTGGC
This sequence comes from Cyanobium sp. BA5m-10, assembly GCF_024346255.1. NCBI lineage: Bacteria > Bacillati > Cyanobacteriota > Cyanophyceae > Synechococcales > Prochlorococcaceae > Cyanobium > Cyanobium sp. BA5m-10. The sequence goes on from NZ_JAGQCP010000005.1 coordinate 34,145, forward strand.
GTGGTGCCGGAAATCGCCTCGCGGCGCCACGTCGAGGCCCTGCCCCAGCTGATTGAGCAGGTGTGCCGCGACAGCGGCGTGACCATGGCCGAGCTCGATGGCATCGCCGCCACCGCCGCGCCGGGCCTGGTGGGGGCCCTGCTGGTGGCCTCGGTCACGGGCCGCACCCTGGCGAGGCTGCATGGCAAGCCCTTTGTGGCTGTTCATCACCTGGAAGGTCATCTCTGCTCGGTGCAGCTGGGCGAGCCCCTGCCCCCCGGTCCCTACCTGGTGCTGCTGGTCAGCGGCGGCCACACCGAGTTGCTGCGGGTTGACGGGCCTGGCCGCTATCTCCGCTTGGGCCGCAGCCACGACGATGCCGCCGGCGAAGCTTTCGACAAGGTCTCCCGCCTGCTCGGGCTCGGATACCCGGGTGGTCCGGCGATTGAGGCGGCTGGGCAAAACGGCGACCCCCTTCGCTTTGCCTTGCCCAAGGGCCGGGTGTCGCGGCCGGAGGGCGGCTTTTATCCCTACGACTTCAGTTTCAGCGGCCTCAAGACGGCGATGCTGCGCCAGGTGCGTGCTTTGGAGGCTGAGCACCAGGCGGGCGGCGAGCCGTTGCCGCTGGCTGATCTAGCGGCCAGCTTTGAGCAGGTGGTGGCCCAAGTGTTGGTGGAGCGCAGTTGCCGTTGCGCCCGGGAGCAGGGATTGGGCACGCTGGTGCTGGTGGGTGGCGTGGCCGCCAATCGGCGGCTGCGGCAGCTGTTGGAGCAGCGCTGCGGGCTCGATGGCCTGGCTTGGCGGGTGGCTCCGCTGGCCTACTGCACCGATAACGCCGCCATGATCGGTGTGGCTGGGGCCCAGCGCCTGGCTGGCGGCCAGAGCAGCTGCTTTGACCTGGGCGTGGCTGCCCGGCTGCCCCTGGAGCAAGCCGGCTTGCTTTACGAATCACAACCGTGCTTTTAATTGTCGTAAACTAAAATTCATACGGTATTGGTGCGGCCCGATGATCACCCTCAACCGCGAGCCCGAGCTGCAAGCCACCGTCGATATCGATCAAGTGCCCGACGGGTTTGAGCCAGTGAGTGCCACTGAGCTCAACGCCTGGCGCCGAGGAATTACCCCCCAAGCCGAGATCTGGAACGGCCGGCTGGCAATGGTGGGTCTGTCGGTTGGCTTATCGGTGCTGCTGGTGGCCCGCCTAGCGAGCCACTAGCAAACTTTTGCAGCTTCTCTGTGGTGTCTAGGTGCGACCGCGAAGCGCTTGAGCAAGCTCGTTGGGCTTGAGGCTTTGGGCTAAGGCTTCCTCGGGGGTAACCCGGTGGGCTTCTACCAACTGCTGCAACGACTGATTTGCGGTTTGCATGCCATCGAAAGCGCTGCGCTTCATGATCTCCTCGATCTCGTCGAGTTCGCCTCGCTGGATGTAGTCCTTGCAGGCGTCGGTGTTGATCAAAATGTCGTGATAAGCGGCCCGTTTGCCGTCGGTTGTTTTAAGCAGTCCCTGGGCTATCACGCCGAGCAGTGATTCTGAAACCGCACGCCGGACACTGTCCTGTTCACTGGGGGGATACATGCCTAGCACCCGTTCTACGGTTTTGACGGCGGAGTTTGTGTGCAAGGTGCCAAATACCAAGTGGCCTGTCTGGGAGGCCTCGATGGCTGTGGCCAGGGTCTCTTGATCGCGTATTTCCCCAATCAGGATTACATCGGGATCCTCCCGAAGGGCTGCCCGCAGGGCGTTGTGGAACACCTTGGTGTGCTGACCAACCTCCCGGTGTCGAATCAAAGATTGGCGACTTTCATGTACGAATTCGACCGGATCTTCGATGGTGAGAATATGGCGGCACATGTTGCGATTGATCCAGTCGATCATCGCGGCAAGGGTGGTGCTCTTGCCGGAGCCGGTGGGGCCCGTAACCAGGATCATTCCCTTGGGCCGGGCCGCCAGCTCCTTGAGCACTGGCGGCAGGTTGAGATCTTCCATGGTGGCGATCTTCTGGGGGATTAGCCGCAGCACCATCGCCGGGCCCCGCAACGAATCCAACAGGTTGATGCGCACTCGCACAAAGGAAAAGGCGTGGGAGCCGTCGAATTCCTTCTCGCGTTGGAAGGCGTCGATTTCGACGGGGCTGAGCATCTCTTTCATCCAGCCGCTGAAGGTGGCCGCATCAGTCACTGGCCATCCGGTGCCAGCCATCTCCCCCCGGGCCCGGAAGCGGGGTTGCTCGCCAACTCCCAGGTGCACGTCGGAGTAGCCCCTTTCGTTGGCGATGCGCACGATGCCTTCGAGGCTGTCGGGCTGGCTGCCGTTATCTACCCGGCTGGGGGCAGTTCCAATGTCTGGGGTGGGGGCAGGGGGCGCCGCTGCTGGGGGGAAAGGTGACGGGGGAAGGGGAGAGGGAGGAAAGGGTGAAGTCGTCATCTGCGGTCACCGGTATTTGCCCAGCTTCGCTGCTGCTGCGGCTTCTGTCAGCACCAGCCCCTTTGCTGACGACCTTCGTAGGATCAATTGGTCTGCAACGCTTCGGTGTCCAAGCCCCTTGTCACGATCGTGCTGGGCACCCGTCCGGAGGCCATCAAGCTGGCTCCGGTGATCCGGGCCTTTCAGCAGGCCGACGATTTCCGCACTCGGGTTGTGCTCACCGGCCAGCACCGCGAGATGGTGAGCCAGGTGATGGGTCTTTTTGGCCTGACGGCTGACCACGACCTGGCTCTGATGGCCCCCAAGCAGACCCTCACCCACATCACCTGCGGCGCGCTGCAGGGGCTGAAGCAGGAATTTGGCGAGCATCGTCCCGATCTAGTGCTGGTGCAGGGCGACACCACCACCGCCTTTGCCTCGGCCCTGGCGGCCTTCTACGAGCAGATCCCGGTGGGCCATGTGGAGGCCGGGCTGCGCACCGACAACCTGCTCGATCCCTTCCCGGAGGAGGCCAACCGGCGCCTGATCTCCCAGCTGGCCCAGCTGCACTTCGCCCCCACGGCCCTCTCGGCTGCTAATTGCCGGGCCTCAGGGGTGGTGGGCACGGTGCTGACCACCGGCAACACGGTGATCGACGCCCTGCTGTTGATGGCCGAGCAGGCGCCTCCCTACACCCTGCCTGGCCTCGATTTTGAGAAGCAGCGGGTAATTCTGGCCACGGTGCACCGGCGTGAAAACTGGGGTGAGCGCCTACAGGACATAGGCCGCGGCTTCCGTGAGCTGCTCGAGCGCTATCCCGATACGGCCCTGCTGCTCCCCTTGCATCGCAATCCCACCGTGCGAGAGCCCCTGCAAGCCCTGCTCGGCGACCACCCCCGCGCCTTCCTGGTGGAACCCCTCGATTACGACCAGCTGGTGGCGGCGATGCGCGGCGCCACCTTGGTGTTGAGCGATTCGGGGGGTCTGCAGGAGGAGGCGCCATCGCTGGGTAAGCCGGTGCTGGTACTGCGCCGCACCACGGAGCGCCCCGAGGCTGTGGAGGCGGGCACGGCCAAGCTGATTGGCACCGACAGCGCCGACATCGTGGCCGAGGCCAGCCGCCTGCTCGACAACCCCGAGGCCTATGAGGCCATGGCCCGGGCCCACAATCCCTTTGGCGACGGCCAGGCTTCGGGGCGGATTGTGGATGCTGCCCGCACTTTCCTGGCTGGCTGAGCCTTGGGACCTGAGGCTCAGGGGCGTTTTTTGGCCCAGGGCGGCAGGTCGATGAACACCCGGGTGCCGCTTTTGAGCCCGGAGAGGATTTGGGTGTCCTTGCCGCTGCTGATGCCGAGCTCCACCGGCTGGAAGGTGGGCTGGTTTTTCTTGCCCACCAGCAGAACGCCCGGCCGCCCCGCCTCGGTGACGATCGCCACGGTGGGCACCAGGGTGTCGGCCTGCACCTGACCTGTCTGGAAGCCGACGTCGGCGGTCATGCCGATGCGCAGCTGGGGGGGTTCGCCAATCAAGCGCAGCACCACATCGAAGGAGGTGACGTTGTTGATCTTCACGGCCCGGGGGGTGACACGCTTGACCCGTGCTTCAAAGCTTTTATCGGGAAAGGCATCCACCCGCACCGTGGCGCTCTGGCCTAGCTGCACACGGCCAATGTCGCTTTCCGGCACCTTGGCCACCACCTCCAGGCCCTGGGCTAGCTCCACAATCGAGGAGCTGGTGGCACCGGCGGTGGCCGAGGCGGTGGTGGTGGGTGTCACAAAGGCGCCAGGATCGGCGAAGCGCTGGGTCACCACCCCATCGAACGGCGCCCGCACCACCAGATCGGCGTGCTCCACCTGGCGCGCCTGCAGCCGTTGGCGGCTGGCCTGCATGGCAGCCTGGTCCACCAGGAAGGTGCTGCGCACGCTATTGAAGTCACTGAGGCTGATGGCGTTTTGACCGTAGAGGCTCTCGTTGCGCTCCAGCTCGCTGCGGCTGCGGGCCAGCTGGGCCTGGGCTGAGCGCAACTGGGCCCGCAGCTCGGCGAGCCGCTCGTCGAGGTCGCCTTGATCCATGCGAGCTAGGGCCTGGCCGCGGCCCACTGGGTCGCCCTCCTCCACGTAGAGCTCCTCGATCACCCCCTGCCGTTTGGGGCTGACGTTCACGCGCTTTTCGGCCTCGAGTTCGCCGCTGGCACTCACAACCCCTGGCAGGTCGCCCGCAGCTGCAACAACTGTGTACGGCTCGAGATTGGCCCGGCTGGTGCCGCGCTGCCGCTGCACGAGGCCTATGCCAGCTACGAGCACAAGCCCTGCGGCGGCTGCGGCCCAAAGGCGCCGCCGCTGCCAGGGCCGGCTTGGCGAGCTGGAAATCACCGGCACTGCAGTGGGGGTGGAAATTGGGCTGGGGGCAGATACTTCTATTTTCGCTGCTGGCGCCTCGACCTGGGGCCCGTAGATTTCAGCCATGCTTAAAGCCGGAATCGTCGGTCTGCCCAACGTCGGCAAATCGACCCTGTTCAATGCCCTGGTCGCCAACGCCCAGGCCGAAGCCGCCAACTACCCCTTCTGCACGATTGAGCCGAATTCGGGTGTGGTCTCCGTGCCAGACCCCAGGCTCGATCAGCTGGCTGCCCTCAGCTCCAGCAAGGAGATCATTGCCACCCGGGTGGAGTTTGTCGATATCGCCGGGCTGGTGAAGGGGGCCAGCCAGGGAGAGGGTCTTGGCAACAAGTTTCTGGCCAACATCCGCGAGGTGGACGCAATCGTGCACGTGGTGCGCTGCTTCGAAAACGACGACGTGATCCATGTGAGTGGCTCGGTGGGGCCGGCCCGCGATGCCGAGGTGATCAACCTTGAGCTGGGCCTGGCCGATCTCTCCCAGGTGGAGAAGCGACGCGAGCGGCTCAAGAAGCAGGTGCGCACCAGCAAGGAGGCCCAGCTGGAAGATGCTGCCCTTGAGCGCATCCAGGTGGAGCTGGAGGCCGGCGGTGCCGCCCGCAATGTGGCCATCAGCGATGAGGAGGCCCCGCTGCTCAAGCCCCTGGGGCTGCTCACCGCCAAGCCGATCATCTATGCCACCAACGTCAGCGAAGACGATCTGGCCAGCGGCAACGCCTACTGCGAGGAGGTGGCAGCGCTGGCCCTGAAGGAAGGGGCGGGCACGGTGCGCATCTCGGCCCAGGTGGAGGCCGAATTGATTGAGCTGCCAGAGGAGGATCGCACCGAATTCCTGGCGGGTCTCGGGGTAGGGGAGGGCGGCCTGCAGAGCCTGATCCGCGCCACCTACGACCTGCTGGGGCTGCGCACTTATTTCACAACCGGCGAGAAGGAAACCCGCGCCTGGACTATCCAGGCCGGCATGACCGCCCCCCAGGCCGCTGGCGTGATTCACACCGACTTCGAGCGCGGCTTCATCCGCGCCCAAACCATCGGCTATAACCAGCTGCTCGAGGCGGGCTCGCTGGTCGAAGCTCGCACCAAGGGCTGGCTGCGGGCTGAAGGCAAGGAATACATCGTTGCAGAAGGTGACGTGATGGAGTTTCTGTTCAACGTGTGAGGGCCCTGCTTCAGCCGCGAGATCAGCCGCGAGATCAGGTGCGAGTGGGCATCCGGGTGTGCTTTATAGCTAGAAGCTGAAGCCGAGCCGGGCGCCCACTCGCACCTGGTCGTTGCCGAGTAGCTGGCCCAGATCCACCAAGCCAGCTGCGTTCGACACGTAGAGATCAAGGATTGTGGAGGGTGAGGCCAGCCAGCGCAGGGCCAGGCTGCCGTTGCTGCCGTTGTCGCCACCGAGGTCTGTTGCGATCACATTCAGCTCAGGGATCAACTGGAAGCGCTCCCCCAGCTGCAGGTTGGCGGCTAGGCCCACCCCCCAGCTGGTGCCGCCACCGCTCCAGGCCACCTTGGGGTTGAGGTGGAAGGCCAGTTTGGGGCTGGCCTCCCAGGTGTTCATGCTTTCAAAGAAGAGGTAGCCCTGCTTGCTGCTCTCGTCTTCGTTGCGGCCCAGGGAGATGCGGCCCGCGGCCCAGATCGGCAGCTCCTTGCTGGGGCGATACACCATCGCCTTGCCGCCGAAGCGCAGGTTGAGGTCGCCATTGCCGGCGTAGGTGTTCACGTAGCTGTTGCGCGGTTCGATGCCGTTGAACACCCCGGCCGCCAGCTGAAATTGGAAGTCGTTAGATACCGAATAACCACTGCCGGCGAAGAGGTTGCCCAGGCTGTCGCCATTGAGCCAGAGCTGGCTGGTGCCGCTGGCGGGGGTGAGGGCGGTGTTGACGCTGAGGCCACCTAGGGCGAGGGAAGCCTGGCGGGCGGTGTAGCGGGGGCTGGGGGAATCGGCCGCGCCGGGGTTGTAGGTGAAGCGGGCGCTGAGCATCGGCCTATTGGGAGCGCTCGGCAGGGCGAGGATGGCGGTGGCAGGGCTGAGGCCAAAGCCGTTGGTGATGCTTCCCTCCAGGCCGATGCGGGGATTGATGGCGATCGAGACGCCGGCCGAGAGGATCGGCACCCGCGAATACACCAGATCGGCATCGAAGCCGTTGTTGCCGGGGCCTAGGGGCAGCATGGCCGAGCCAAACAGCTCCACCTGGTTGCCGAGCCGGTAGTTGGCACCGAAGCCCAGGCTGATGTTGGTGCCGTAAAAGTCACCGGCGCCGCCCTGGTCTTCCCCCTGGCTGCCGGGTAAGAAGCTCACCGCCGGCACAAGCGAGAGCTGCAGGTTGCGGTTGGCTTGCCAGGCCAGGGGCAGGGAGAGGGCCCCCACCCAGTTGCGGGTGAACACGTCCTGGCCGGAGGCGTTGAAGATGTTGGGTGTGCCGGCGTCATCGCAGCTCACCGTGCCGCCGCAGCCACTGCCCACGCTGAACAGCTCCAGGGCGCCTTCGGCGGCGAGCTGCCAGCTGCCGGCGCCCTCGCCTTGGCCGGCTAGGCGGGCGCGCAGGCTGCCTCCGTACACCGTCCAGAGGTTGGCGGGCTGGGCGGGCCGGCTGGGGATGGACGCGTAGAGGGGGTCATCGGCGTAGGTGTAGTAGGCCGAGGCCATCAGCGCCGGGGTGAGCCCGTAATCGAAGCGTGCGCCGTAGTTTTGGTTGCCGGTGCCGTTGGCGGCGCCGCCATCGCCCGGGCTCACCTGCTGGAAGCTGAGTTGGCCAAAGGCTTCGGGAATCAGGCTGGCGGTGGGCAGCTGGCCGAGGCGCAGCAGGGGCAGGTAGTCGACGCGGCTGGGCAGCTGGGTGGCGAGTAGATCCTGCACCTGGGCCAGGCTGAGCAGGGGCGGGGCGGCTTCTTTAGAGGTGGGAGGCGCGATTACCTCGCTGGCGGGCACCAGCTGCCAGGGCCGCAGGCCGGGGGATTGGGGATCGGCGGGGTTGAGCAGATTCCAGCCGGGGCTGGCTGCGGGGGCGGTGGGGCTATCGCGCCACTGCGGCGGCAGAGCAGGGGGCTCGGGCGGGGGCTCGACCGGGCCCCATTGCAGGGCCAGGGCAGCCGGTGCCTGGCAGGCCACAAGGGCCGTAAGGCAGCTGCGGTAGAGACCCACCCTGGGGGTCATCTGTCAATCCAGTTGAGCCAGCGGCGCCGCAGCTTGCTGGCTTTCACCCGGCAGGCACCGAGGAAGCTTGCCGGGCTTGTTTCGGCGGTGGATTCAGCATCGCTGTCAGCATCGCCACCGGCGTAATACGAATAGGAGCTGCGCTGGTCATAGACGCCATAGCCATAGCCATAGCCTTTTTTGGAGCCGTAACCGTATTTGTAGCGATTGCCGTAGCCGTAGGAGGCGAAGTGTTCGCTCTCTTCCGTGAGGGCATTGGTGACCACCCCCAGCAGTTGGGCGCCGGAGCTGCGCACGCGGCTGATCGCTTCTTTGGGCAGATTGCGGTCGACCCGATCGAGGCTCACCAGGAGGATCAAACCATCCACATGCTGGGCCACCAGGGGCGCGTCGGCGAGGCCGAGCACGGGTGGCGTGTCGTAGAGCACGATGTCGAATTGGTTGGATTCGGCCAACTCGGTCACCAGCTGGTGCATGCGCTTGGAGCTGAGCAGGCGGGTGGTGTCGGGTGGGCGGGTACCGGCCGTGATCACGCTCCAGTTGTCGTAGCCCTGCACAGGCTGCAGCACATCACGCCAATGCAGATTGGCTTCGGTGAGCAGGTTGCTGAGGCCGGTGAGGTTGTTGAGGCCGAGGCGGTGGTGCAGCTGTGGTTTGCGCATGTCGGCATCCACCAGCAGCACCCGCTGACCCATTTCCGAGAGGGTTTTGGCCAGCAGGGCATTCACCAGGGTTTTGCCTTCTGCCGGCAGGGTGCTGGTGAGGGCCAGGGAGCGCAGGGGCTTGTCGCTGCTGAGGAAGCGGATGCTGGTGAAGAGGTTGCGGAAGGCTTCTTGGTAGAAGAAACGCTGGTAGCCCGATAGGGCGGGCTTCTCGGGGCTGCCGCCAATGGCACCGCTGGCAGGGCTTTCTGCGGAACTCTCGGAGGAGCTCTCGGCAGAAGGCTGCTTGGAGCTGCTGCGATCGAGCTCCTGCAGCAGGAAGCGCTTGTCTTCCCGCACCCCTTGGAAGAAGGCCACGTGGGGAATGTGGCCCAGCAGGGCCTCGCCCAGCTCTTCCTTCACTTCGCGGGGATTGCGGAAGCCGTGGTCGAGCCTGTCGCGCAGAAGCCCAGCACCCACCCCAGCCACAACGCCCAGCATCAGGCCATTGAGCAGACCCTTCCTCAGGCTTGGCTCCTCGGGATAGCCATTCACCTGGGGCGGGGCGATCAGCTTCCAGGGCAGGGTGTTCTGAGCTTGTTCCAGCTGGAAGGTGGCCCGGGTGCTTAGGAAGCTAGCGAGGTTGTCTTGAGCCACCTTCAGCTGCTGCTGGCACTCTTCGTAGTCTTTGATGAGATTGGGCTGCTTGAGAAAGCGACGATCGATCTGCTGGATCTGGGCGTTGAGGGTGCCGGAGCGGGTGCCATTGAGGGCGAGGGCGGTGCCCACCGCTTCGAGCTGCTGGCTGCGGCGTTGGCCAGCCAGGCGGTTGCGCAGGGCGACGAGGTTTTGTACCCGCGGCGAATCGCTGCGGAACACGCTGCGGGCCTCGGCGAGCTGCTGTTCCACGCTTTGCAGCTGGTCGAGCAGGTCGCTGCGGGCCTGGGTCACGCTCACCCCATCGCCCTGGCCCGAGGCTCCTGTGCTGAAGTTGGCGGCGGTGAGGCGGCCCGCGACGATGTCCTGGCGCAGCTTGAGCAGACGAATGCGTTCGGCCTCCACCTGGCGCAGCTGGGTGGCCATGGCCATCGATTCCCCTTTGAGAGCGCCGGCTTCCGTTTCTGGAGAGAGCAGGTTGTGCTGGCGGCGAAAATTGGCGAGTTTCACCTGCAGGGCATTCACCTTGGCCACCAGCACCGGTTCTTGCTGGTCGAGAAACACCAGGCCTTGGCTGAGCCGTTCGCGCCGCTGGCTGAGGGCAAACTGCAAATAGGCCTGGCTGAGCACGTCGAGGCTGCGCTGCACTTCGGCCGGTTGGCGCCCCAGCAGCTTGACCTCAAGCACCCCCGGCACCAAACCTCCTTGGCTGCCGGCTTGGCTCACCGCCAGGCTGCTGAGGGGGGCGGCAGCGGCGCCCAATTGGCGGCGCAGCGGATCAAGCACCAGGGGGCTGGAGAGCGTTTGCACCAGGGTGGGAATGTCGACACTGGTGCGGTTGCGGGCCAGGCTCTCCACCACGCCGCCGCCGCCTTCCATGCCGCCCCCAGCTCCTCCACTGGAACTGATCGGATCGGAGATCAGCAGTTGAAAGTTGCCTGAGTAGATGGGCGCCGTGATGCGCTTATACAGGGTGTTGGCCGCTAGAGCAACAAACACAGAGCTACCCACCACCAATATCAGGCGCTGGCGGCGGCGGATGGCACGCCAGATTTCGATGAGCTGGACGCCGCCGCCATCTTGCTCTGCTGTGGGGTTTGCGTAGACCACCGCACCCGTGGTGGGGTTTGGTAGAGCTGGAGACAGCTCTTGCAAATCAAACCCCCTATGACTCTGTACTGGCAAGTTATCAAAAGCTGCCCCACTTGCAAGCCCTGGCAGAACCGCTATGCGTGTGGTTCGATGCCAATAGCAAATCAATCTTTGGGTGGCGGTGTTGGGTTCTTCTGCAAGCCTGCTGGCCTGCTCCCTGCTGGCCACTGGTCTTACGGCGAGCAGCGTGGTTGTGTTGCCCAGTGCGGCGAAGGCAGTTGAGGCCGGCGCTGCAGTAGGCCTGACGAAGCCTGTTGCCCAGTCGGTGCCCGTCAGCCAGGAAGATGCCTATGTACTGGGCCCTGGCGATAGCTTGCAGCTGCGCTTTTTTGGTGCCACCGAGCTGAGCGGGCCGGTGGAGGTCCTCAGTGATGGCAATGTGAGCTTGCCGCTGCTGGGTCCAGTGCGGCTCACGGGCCTCACCCTGCCCCAGGCAAACCAGTGGCTGGAGTTGATCTACAAGAAACAGCTGCTGCGCCCGGAGTTGCAGCTCAGCTTGGTGCGGCCCCGGCCCCTGCGGGTGGCCCTGGTGGGGGAGGTGGAGCGCCCTGGGCTCTACACGCTCACCTCCGCCGAGCAATCCCAAACTGAAGCCAAGGTGAGCATCAGCGGCTTGCCCACGTTGGTTGATGCGATCCAGAAGGCCGGTGGGATCACCCCAATGGCCAACCTGAGGCAGGTCACCTTGCAGCGACGCCTGCCTGGAGAGCCGCTGCGCTACAAACGCACCAGCGTGGATCTGCTGGCGCTGGTGCAGCAGGGCGACCAGCAGCAGAACCCAATTTTGTTTGACGGCGACACGATCCGCATCGATCAGGCCAGCGAGCCAGTGGCGGAGGTGATCGAGCTGGCCTCCACCACCCTGTCGCCCGACACGATCAGCGTGAATGTGATCGGAGAGGTGCTGCGCGCAGGCACGCTGCCGCTGCCGGCGAATACGCCTCTGGTGCAGGCTGTGCTGGCGGCCGGCGGCCCCCAGACCTGGCGCGCCAGTAAGGGCAATGTGGAGCTGGTGCGGATCAACCGCAACGGCACGGCCACTCGCCAGCGTTTTCAGCTCAACTTGAGCCAGGGGGCCTCCAACACCAAAAATCCGCCGCTGCGTGATGGCGATACGGTGGTGGTGAACCGCAGCGGCATGGCCGTGGCCAGCGATGCCATCGGAGCGGTGGGCACGCCGCTCACCGGACTTGTGAATATTCTGGCGTTGGTGGATCTGATCAACAAGGATTGATGCCAGATCCATTGATGCCAGATCTGGGCCAGAGCAGCTTTCGGCTCGATTGGGTGCTGGTGCAGGAGTTGGCTGTGGGGTCGGCTCCCAGGGCGGTTCGCCATCTGGATCGACTCAGCGGCGAGGGGATCGCGGCGATTCTCAGCCTGTGCAGCGAGCAGGAAGCGCCACCACCGGCGGGCCTCTCAACCCGGTTTTTGACCAAGCGGTTGGTGCTGCCGGATCACCGCTGCGAGCGGCTACCTGAGCTCAGCGAGCTGGAAGAGGCCCTGACCGCCTTGGCTGAGCTGCGCTGCCAAGGCCCTGTCTATGTGCACTGCGTGGCTGGGATGGAACGTTCGCCGCTTCTGTGCCTGGGCTGGTTGATCCAGCAGCATCGGCTCACTCCCCAGCGTGCCCTGGATTATTTAATGCAGGTACATCCAGGCACTAATCCTTTGCCAGGTCAGCTTGCTCTGCTGCGTAAACTGGCGTGATCGGTGCTATTGGTCGCCAGTTGAATTACTACTACCCCCCCCCGTTTTTTTTAAACGAATAAAAGCTTGACTCGACCTGGCTGTTCATGGTAAATTTGAATATATTTTTTTTGTATGACCTGAGACTGCTGAGCAACGCTCGCGTTCGGGTCTAATTTTTGAGGAATGTAGTGCCTTGATTTATTGTGTTTTGCGATGTCAATATTTGGTCGTCTGATTGAGATTTGGACCCATGGATCGCGCCCACCGATTCTGTAAGGCCTCTACCTAATTAAGCGGCAACTCATTTTCAACACCGCCACCCCCCATGCCCGCCTCCCTCCCCCGCAACCTGATCACCGGCGGTGCCGGTTTTGTTGGCTCGCACCTGGTGGACCGGCTGATGGCGGCCGGCGAGGAGGTGATCTGCCTCGACAACTACTTCACTGGCCGCAAAGCCAACATCGCCCAATGGATCGGCCATCCGCGCTTTGAGCTGATCCGCCACGACGTCACCGAACCGATCAAGCTCGAGGTGGACCGGATCTGGCACCTGGCCTGCCCGGCTTCGCCGGTGCACTACCAGCACAACCCGATCAAGACTGCCAAAACCAGCTTCCTGGGCACCTACAACATGCTGGGCCTGGCAAGGCGGGTGGGGGCGCGGCTGCTGCTGGCCAGCACTAGTGAGGTGTACGGCGATCCGGAGGTGCACCCCCAGCCCGAGAGCTACCGGGGCTGCGTGAACACGATTGGCATCCGCAGCTGCTACGACGAGGGCAAGCGCATCGCCGAAACGCTGTGCTTTGACTACCGGCGCATGCATGGCACCGAGATTCGCGTGGCGCGGATCTTCAATACCTACGGTCCAAGGATGCTGCCCGATGACGGCAGGGTGGTGAGCAACTTCATCGTGCAGGCCCTGCGCGGTGAACCGCTCACCCTTTATGGCGATGGCAGCCAGACCCGCAGCTTTTGTTATGTGGATGATCTGGTGGAGGGCCTGATCCGGCTGATGAACGGCAGCCACACCGGCCCGATCAATATCGGCAACCCCGGTGAATTCACGATCCGCCAGCTGGCCGAGCTGGTGCGCGCGCGCATCAACCCCGACCTACAGCTGACCTGTGAACCGCTGCCGGCGGATGATCCGCTGCAACGGCAACCGGTGATCGAGCTGGCGCAACAGGAGCTGGGCTGGCAGCCGACGGTGGCGCTGGAGCAGGGGCTGGAGCCCACGATCGCTTATTTCCGGGAGGCGCTCGGCGCATGATCCGCTCCATCTGCTGCATCGGCGCTGGCTATGTGGGCGGGCCCACGATGGCGGTGATCGCCGATCGCTGCCCCGGCATTCAGGTGACGGTGGTAGACCTCAACGCCGAGCGCATCGCCGCCTGGAACGATCCCGACCTCAGCCAGTTGCCCGTCTATGAGCCGGGGCTAGATGAGTTGGTGGGCCGGGCGCGGGGCCGCAATCTGCACTTCAGCACCGCGGTGGAGGCGGCGATCGCCGGGGCCGACATGGTGTTCCTCTCAGTGAACACGCCCACCAAAACCAAGGGTGTGGGTGCGGGCCAGGCCAGCGACCTGCGCTGGATCGAGGCTTCCGCCCGCCAGGTGGCCGCTTGCGCCCAGGGCCACACGATCGTGGTGGAAAAGAGCACCCTGCCGGTGCGCACCGCTGAAACGGTGCAAACGATCCTTAATGCCGTGCCAGGGGCCGAGGGCAAAACGTTTTCAGTGCTCTCCAATCCGGAGTTTCTGGCGGAGGGCACGGCCATAGCCGATCTGCAGGCGCCGGATCGGGTGCTGATCGGCGGTGAGGATCCCGCCGCGATCGATGCGCTGGCGGCGATCTACGGCCAGTGGGTGCCGGCAGAACGCATCCTGCGCACCAATCTCTGGAGCTCAGAGCTCTCCAAGCTCACCGCCAACGCCTTTTTGGCCCAGCGGATCAGCTCGATCAATGCCATCGCGGCCTTGTGCGAGGCCACCGGCGCCGACGTGGGCGAGGTGGCCAAGGCGATCGGGGCCGACAGCCGCATTGGGGCGAAATTTCTGCAGGCTGGCCCTGGTTTTGGCGGCAGCTGCTTCCAGAAGGACATCCTCAACCTGGTGTATCTCTGCGGCCACTACGGCCTGCACGAGGTGGCGGCCTACTGGCAGCAGGTGGTGACACTCAACACCTGGCAGCAGCAGCGCATCGCCCGCTTGGTGGTGAACAGGTTGTTTGGCACCGTGAGCGGCAAGCGCATTGGGGTGCTGGGCTTTGCCTTTAAAGCCGACACCAACGACACGCGCGAATCACCGGCGATCCGCATCTGCCGGGATCTGCTCGAGGAGGGGGCGGTGCTGCAGATCGTGGATCCCAAAGTGAGCGAGCGCCAGCTGGAGCAGGATCTGGGTCAGCCTGCGGGAGATGGCAATGGCGCGGGCTGCTGGCACCAGGTGCCCGACGTGCAGCAGGCGGCCTGCGGCGCCGATGCCCTGCTGCTGCTCACCGAATGGCAGGAGTTTGCCCAGATCGACTGGGCGGCGGTGGGGGAGCTGATGCGGCGGCCGGCCTGGTTGTTTGATGCTCGCGCCAAGGCCGATGCCAGCGCGGCGCGAGCGGCGGGGCTGCAGGTGTGGACCGTGGGCGAGGGCTGATCGAGCGGCTGGGCGCCATTTCCCCGTGCCGATGAGCAGGCTCTGGCGCTCAAACATGACGCACTTTTAATCACAGCAGACAAACCACGCCCTGCTCGACTTCCAGGGCCCGGCCGACCTGGCCGCCTGGCTGGCCGCCAACCCCACCTGTCGCGCCCCGAGTCCAAACCAACCCCCGCTCCCACCCATGCCCCCAGCCCCCAGCCCCCCAGACCCGATCTACGTCACCCGCCCGCACCTGCCGCCGCTGGCGGACGTGACCAAGCTGCTGGAGGGGGTGTGGGAGCGGCGCATCCTCACCAATGGCGGGCCGCTGCATGAGCAGTTAGAGCAGGAGTTGGCGGCTCACTTAGGGGTGGAGCACATCTCCTTGTTTGCCAATGGCACGCTGGCGCTGCTGATTGCGCTCAAGGCGCTGCGGCTGCAGGGGGAGGTGATCACCACGCCGTTTTCGTTTGTGGCCACCAGCGAGGCGCTGAGCTGGAACGGCTTGGAGCCGGTGTTTGCCGACATCGACCCGCATACGTTCTGCCTGGATCCGGCCAGCATCGAAGCCAGCATCACGCCGCGCACCACGGCGATCCTGCCGGTGCACTGCTACGGCTTCCCCTGTGATGTGGAGGCGATCCAGCGCATCGCCGACGACTACAACCTCAAGGTGATCTACGACGCCGCCCATGCCTTCGGGGTGGACTGCCACTGCGGCTCGCTGCTGCAGCACGGCGACTTGAGCGTGCTGAGCTTCCATGCCACCAAGGTGTTCAACACCTTCGAGGGTGGCGCGATCATCTGCCCGGATGCGAAAACTAAAAAGCGGATCGACCGGCTCAAGAACTTCGGCTTCGTGGATGAGGTCACGGTGGCGGCCAACGGCATCAACGCCAAGATGAGCGAGCTGCATGCAGCGGTGGGGTTGGCCCAGCTGCCGGGCATGGAGCAGACCGTGGCCGAGCGGCAGCGGGTGGCTGAGCTCTACCTCAAGCAACTGGCGGGGGTGCCAGGGCTGATCCTGCCCACCTACAGCAACGCCCTGAGGCCGAACTACGCCTACATGCCCGTGCGCGTGACGCCGGAGGCGGCAGTGGATCGCGAAGCCCTGGTGGAGCAGCTGCGCAGCGCCGGCGTGGTGCCGCGGCGCTATTTCCACCCGTTGATCCCGGAGTTTCAGTATTACCGCAGCAATGCCAGCGCCGATCCGGCGCGCTATCCAGTGGCTACCCGGGCTTCACAGGAGGTGCTCTGCCTTCCCATCTATCCCGATCTCAGCGGCGATCAGGTGCACCACATCTGCAACACCATCCGGGCCGTTCTGGCCGCTTGAAACCTGAACACCTTGTGAAAAAACCTCCCATCCCTATTCCTAAACGGCGCCAAGCCCCAGACCCCAGCCAGCAGGTGCTGGTGCTCGAGCCCAACCGGATCGAGAAGCAGTATTGGAAAGACCTGTGGCGCTACCGGGAGCTATTCGCGATCCTGGCCTGGAGGGATGTGACCGTGCGCTACAAGCAAACGGCCTTCGGGGTGGGTTGGGCGCTGATCCGGCCGTTTCTTTCGATGGTGGTGTTCACCGTGATCTTCGGCAAGCTGGCGAATTTGCCCACTGAGGGCGATGCGCCCTACGCGATCATGGTGTTTGCGGCAATGCTGCCCTGGCAGTTCTTCGCCAGTGCGCTGGGCAGCGTGGCTGGCAGCTTGCAGAGCGGAGCGGGGCTGTTTAGCAAGGTGTATTTCCCGCGGCTGATTGCACCGGCGGCATCGGTGATCACCTGTCTGGTGGATTTCGCGCTGTCGTTTGTGATCCTGGCGGGGTTGATGGCTTGGTATCGCTACTGGCCCACCTGGCGGCTGCTCACCCTGCCCTTCTGGCTGCTGGTTGTGTTTGCCTTCTCGATGGGGCTGGGGCTGCTGATCGCCACCTGGACGGTGCACTACCGCGACCTGGGCTTCCTGGTGCCGTTTGTGGTGCAGATGGGGCAATACGTGAGCCCGGTGGCCTACTCCACCACGATCGTGCCGGAGCAATGGCAGTTTCTCTATGGGCTCAATCCGATGGTGGGCGTGATTGAAGGCTTCCGCTGGGCGGTGCTGGGCAAAAGCGCGGTGGTGCAGCCATTGAGCATCGGCCTGTCTCTGCTGTTGGTGGCGGTGCTGAGCGTGGTGGGTGTGCTGCGCTTCCGGGCTACGGAGAAAACCCTGGTGGATGTGATCTGAGATGGACGATTCCGATGTGGTGATCCGGGTGGAAGGCCTGGGCAAGAAATACACGATCAAGCATGAGCAGCAGCTGCGGCACAACACCCTGCGCGATGCGGTGGCCCATCAGGCTGCAGCCCTGGGCCGCTGGGCCAACCCGTTCACCCTGGCCGGCCAGCTGAGTCGTGCCCGCCGCCATGCCCCATCAAACGGTGAGGAAGACTTCTGGGCCCTGAAGGATGTGAGCTTCGAGATCCGCCGGGGTGAGCGGGTGGGGATCATCGGCCGAAATGGGGCAGGCAAGAGCACGTTGCTGAAGATCCTCAGCCGCATCACCGAACCCACCACGGGCCGGGTGGAGATCCGTGGGCGGGTGGCGAGCCTGCTGGAGGTGGGCACGGGCTTTCACCCGGAGCTCACGGGTCGGGAGAACATCTATCTCAATGGCGCTATCCTCGGGATGATGCGGCGGGAGATTCGATCCAAGTTTGATGAGATCGTGGACTTCGCCGAAGTGGAGAAGTTTCTCGACACGCCGGTGAAGCGCTACTCCAGCGGCATGTATGTGCGGCTGGCGTTTGCGGTGGCAGCACACCTGGAGCCGGAGATCCTGGTGGTGGATGAGGTGCTGGCGGTGGGGGATGCCAGTTTTCAAAAGAAGTGCTTGGGGAAGATGGAGGATGTGGCGGATCGAGAGGGGCGAACAGTCCTATTTGTCAGCCATAATATGCCTGCCATACTAAGCCTATGCAACAAGGGCCTGCTTCTTTCTCAGGGCGAAAACTATTTTGCAGGCCAAGCCACTGAGGCAGTAAATCAATATGCCATGATGAGCCTTTCAAGTGCATCGAAATCCGAGCCCTTGGCCGGGAAGTATGCCAATGTTGAATTTTCAATTAGATCTATAGACGATAAAGAGAAAGACGAGTTCACCACTGGCGAGCCAATAAAATTCGAAATACACGTAATTTCTCCAACGAAAATTAATAAGGCTCGCATAGGCATCGGAATAAACACTATTCATGGCTTTAGACTCACTACACTCCACACATATTTTCAATTCCAGCCTGAATTTGACATCTCCTTCACGGCATGCGCCACGGCCATCCTCAAAAGCCCTATTCTTAATGCGGGCAGCTATATTATAGAACTTGCGTTGTACGAACAAAATCAACTATTAGAGTCCTGGCAAGAAGCAGGAAGATTCAACATAGCAAGTATCAATTATTATGGCACAGGCAAGATGCCCGACCCGAGCCATCAAGGCCCAGTTTTGTCCGATGCTGAATGGAGCATTTTATAGATAAGCATGAAAATCTAGCTGCAGTTATTTTGCTTTTACAAATCTACTCGAGACTGGCAAGCAAGTAAAATCCATGATCATTAAAATTTCAAGTTGCGACAGCCAAGGAAGCGTGTATATTGGCGACTCTGCTGTATATCGCCCTATTCACACCGAACATATCAAGAATATTACGGATGTATTAAACATCGTCGGGGAAGGCATTAGTGGCATCATTGAGACCACAGTATGCAGGGATGAAGATCTGCCAGTTGGGCTCAGGGGGATAAGTGAACTAACTCTGCAGCATCGGAAGGTTGCGTATGTGTCCTATCCACATGAGTGGTGCGCCAGCATGCTAAAGGATGCCGCAATTTTTCATTTAGAACTCTTGGAAAAGTTGCTATCCAAAAGATTAACTCTCAAAGATGCACATCCTTGGAATATTCTCTTTGACCGTGGTCGTCCTGTATTTGTCGATTTTACATCTATAGTGACTGAGAAGGGCCTGTTTAATGAAAACTATCTAGAGGCCAATCGTAAATTCAGAAACTCTCATAACACCATTCGTGCAGCTCAGCTTGTGCGAGAGATTTTCGCTCGGATGTTCCAGCCCTACTTCCTAAATCCTCTCTTGATGTATGCTTACGGAGAAAGGGACCGAGTAAGGCCGCGAATTGAGAATACAACTCTGAACGCCTCGTCTGAGACTATTGCCCTTAGTGAATGTTTTACTTTAAAGAACAAGAGCCTACGCTCACTAAGAAAGTACTTAAGTTTTCTCGCGACCATTTACAGAGAGAAAGTTGCTTATTCTAGACTCAAGAATAGGTTTAGCCTGATAGCATTTTACACTGATATGCGCCACCATGTGCAATGTTTGTCTGTTGCGGCTAGCGCCACAGCCTATGCCTCTTACTATAAAGAGAAAGGCGAGAATCATGATTGGAATTACTGCAGACAATGGAACGAAAAGCAGAAGGGTGTGCATGATGCTTTAAATATTCCGAGTATAGATTCTGTACTAGACGTGGCCTGCAATACAGGCTGGTATGCCTTGATGGCTGAAAGGCTAGGTAAAAAGGTAGTGGCATTTGACATTGATGAGGGGTGCATCGATATCTTGTATCAGCATGTCAACAGAGATTGCCTCAACATACTGCCCCTGGTGTTGAGCTTTACTGATCTGACCCAGGACAAGTGCTCAATTTATGATGACAGCCTAGTTCTGATAAACGCAGGAGACCGCCTTCGTTCTGATGCGGTGCTTGCGTTAGGCATCATCCATCACTTAGTATTGGGATTGGGAATGAGCCTTGAAGAGGTCCTCAATTCACTACAGCCTCTTTTCAAAGAACGATTAATCTTAGAGTTCATAAATGCAGATGATGCGATGATCTGCAATGAGCCCAGTTTCTTCCCTGCGTACTTCAATAACTCTAACATCATCAACGGTTATGACATTCAGGCTCTTATAAGCCTTATCAATAGCCGTGGCTTTGAAGTAAAAGTAGCACCTTCATATCCAGACACTCGGAAGCTGTTAATTTGTGACAGACTCACCAAATGAAAAAAGCACTGATAACTGGAATAACTGGACAAGATGGTTCATATTTAGCAGAGCTACTCCTATCAAAGGGGTATGAAGTCCACGGGATTGTGCGGCGAGAAAGTCTCGAAGATTCACGGAGGAGAGTGAACCTTGTAGGTTTCGAGTCTAGTATTCATCTACATGTAGGGTTTATCGAAAATCATCTAAGCATCTACAAGATTATCTCACAGATAAAACCGGATGAATGCTACCACCTTGCATCCTCGAGCTTTGTTAGCTACAGCTTTGATGACGAAGCCTCATTGTTGACGAATAACTTTACTGCCACGCACTCTCTGTTGGCAAGCCTTAGAGAACTAGTGCCTGAGTGCCGGGTTTATTTTGCAGGATCTAGCGAAATGTTTGGCAATGCACCCAGCTCGCCGCAAAGCGAGCTAACACCTTTTAATCCACGATCTGTATACGGTATTTCCAAGTTGGCTGCATTTCATTTGGCAAGCAACTATCGTACTAATCATAATCTCTTTATCGCCGGAGGCATTTTATACAATCATGAGTCTTCCCGACGGGGCTTTCAATTTGTGACACGAAAAATAACCTCGACTGTGGCCAAGATTTATCATGGACTGACTGATCGAATTGAGCTAGGGAACGTCAATGCGCTTCGAGATTGGGGCTACGCACCTGATTATGTATCAGCAATGCATGCAATGCTTCAGTTAGATGAGCCACAAGATTTTGTGATTTCCACAGGCCAGTTGCATGATGTTCGTCACTTCTTAGAACTTGCTTTTCAGGTCGTAGGCCTTGACTATAATAAATACCTTAATATCAGCGACGCTCATTTTCGCCCAAGTGAAACTATTCCTCTGTGCGGCAACTCGGCGAAAGCGCGCGAGTTTCTAAACTGGAAGCCAACTAAAAGCCTAGATCGGATTATCGAAGAAATGGTCTTGGCTGACTTAGATCTAACCGGTAATTCTAAATGAAAGTTCTCTTCACAACTCCAATATTAGAGCACCCTGCAGCAGGGGGCCCTCAGTTAAGAATCGAGAACTCGATTAAGGCCCTTTCAAATGTATGCGAGCTAGATATTTGCCATAGAGCTTACGCGCCTTCAAACCAAGTTGCAAACACAGATGCTTATTTTTCTAAGTTTGCTCGCAACTATATAACGTATTTTGACCAATCTCCTCAACATAATCGGATAGCCCGATTATTCAAACGCATCTTCGGGCGCCTGTTGCATCAACAAAATCCCAAGTATCTTAGAGAGTTAGTTCGCTACATAATGGTAAATGACATTGATGTTGTTTGGTTTGGTTACGGAAATATCTCGTTTCCATTGATCATGACTCTTAAGAAAAGGTTGCCAAATATCAAAGTCGTATGTGATACTGACAGTGTTTGGTCTCGTTTTATATTACGCGAGCTGCCATATGCGGAAGGCCCGCGAAGGCAGCAGATTCAGATTGATGGAAAGAAAAAGCAGAATGAAGAGGAAGAATGGGTTGAACTATGTGAAGTAACTACAGCCGTTTCCGAGGTTGATGCTGCTTATTATCGCTCGATTGCTTCTCATCCAGAACGAATATATTTATTTTCAAATGTAATTGATGTCACTAGCTATAAGATTGTGCCTGCGCGTCCTGAGGGTTTTGTGAACCCATGTATATTTTTGGCTGGCTCATATGGGCCAAATTCAGCCATGAATATGGCTGCAAAGTGGGTCTTAGATGAGGTTTTGCCCATACTTTATGAATCATATTCTAATATACACTTTTATATTGTTGGTCGAAACTCAGATAGTCAATTTGGGGATAGGGCGGGCCCTGGTATAACTGTTACTGGGACGCTTGATTCAGTGTTGCCATTCCTTTGCCATTCAAATGTGGCTTTAGTTCCGCTAAAATTTGAGTCGGGGACGCGGTTTAAGATTCTCGAAGCTGCGGCTTGTAATGTTCCTATTGTTTCGACGACTCTTGGTGCCGAAGGGATTCCAGTAATTGATGGGGAGCATTTACTGATTGCTGATACTGCAGATGAATTTGCCTCCGCAATAAGGCGAATTCTAGATGATCAAGTTTTTGCCAAATTTTTGTCTGATAATTGCTTTAAGCTGGTCACCGAAAATAATAGTATTGAAGCGTTATCGATTGAGGCTGTCCAAATCCTGGAGTTGCTTGAAAATGCTTGACGAAATCATTAATAGCGGAAGTGTAATTGCTCTCATTCTGCGCACTTCTTACAAAAAAAATGGTATTCAGTTCTTTTCTCCTGATGACTTTTCTCAGCAGCTCGGCTACATGAATCGTCCCGAGGGCTACGTAATTCCTCCCCACGTCCACAATCCTGTACCCCGAGAGGTTCAATACACCAAGGAAGTGCTGTTCATAAAATCCGGCCGTGTGCGGGTCGACTTTTACGACGACGACCAGACCTACCTCGAAAGCCGCGTCCTCGAAACCGGCGACGTGATCCTGCTGGCCTACGGCGGCCATGGTTTCGAGATGCTCGAACCCACCGAGATGATCGAGGTGAAGCAAGGCCCCTACGCCGGCGACCAGGACAAGACCCGCTTCGAGGGCATCAGCGCCGATCATGCCGTGATCAAGCCATGAGCCAACCCTTCGAACTCAGCAGCCGCTACTACGACCTCCTCTACCAGGAGAAAGACTCCAGAGCTGAAGCCGCCTATGTGGATCAGCTGCTCCAGCGCCACAGCATTGCCGGCCGCGAGCTGCTCGATTTCGGCTCCGGCACCGGCCGCCACGGCTGCCTGCTCGCCTCCCGCGGCTACAGCGTCCATGGCCTTGAGCGCAGCGCCGCCATGGTGGCCGCCGCCCAGCAGGCCGAAGGCTTCAGCTGCCAGCAGGGCGACATCACCACCACCCAGCTGCCGCGTCGCTTCAACGCCGTGCTCTCCCTCTTCCATGTGGTTAGCTACCAAACCACCAACCCAGCCGTGCAGGCCGTGTTCGCCAACGCCGCCCACCACCTCGATCCCGGCGGCCTGTTCTTGTTCGACGTGTGGTACTCCCCCGCCGTGGCTGCCCAGCGGCCAGAGCTGCGCGTCAAGCGCCTCCACACTGCCGATCTCGCCATCACCCGCATCGCCGAGCCCACACTCCACCCCAACGCCAACCGCGTGGATGTGCACTACACCGTGATGGCCCAAGACCTCACCACTGGCGCCTTCCACTCCTTCGAGGAAACCCACCCAATGCGCCACTTCTCCCTCCCCGAGCTCGACCTACTGGCCGAAGCCGCCGGCTTCGAGCGCCTCACCGCCGAGGAATGGCTCACCGGCGCACCGCCCTCGGCAGCCACCTGGGGCGTGTGCCTTGTGTTGCGAAAGTCATGAGCGACTTCATCCCCGTCAACGAACCCGTAATCGGCGAGCGGGAAAAAGAGCTGGTGATGGAGTGCCTCAACACCGGCTGGATCTCGTCGGAAGGGCCGTTCGTAAGCCAGTTTGAGGAGGCCTTCAGCCGCCGGGTGGGCCGTCAACACGGCATCGCCTGCGCCAACGGCAGCGCTGCCCTCGACATCGCCGTGGCCGCCCTCAAATTGGGCCCCGGCGATGAGGTGATCCTCCCCACCTTCACAATCATCTCCTGCGCCGCCGCCATCGTGCGCGCCGGCGCCACCCCTGTTGTGGTCGATGCCGACCCCGACACCTGGAACATGGTGCCCGAACAGGTGGCTGCTGCAATCACCCCCCGCACCGCCGCAATCATGGTGGTGCACATCTACGGCCTTCCCGTGGATATGGACCCGATTCTCGAGCTGGCCAACCGCCACGGCTTAGCCGTGATTGAAGATGCAGCCGAATTGATAGGCGGCACTTACAAGGGTAAACCGTGTGGCTCGTTTGGCCATATCAGTACCTTCAGCTTCTACCCCAATAAACACATCACCACCGGAGAGGGTGGGATGGTTGTGACTGACGACCCTGCACTGGCTGAGCGATGTCGCTCTTTGCGCAATCTTTGCTTTCAGGCCAAGCAGCGCTTTGTGCATGAGGAGCTGGGGTGGAACTACCGGATGACGAATTTGCAGGCGGCGCTTGGGTTGGGGCAGCTCGAAAGATTAGATGAGGCACTAAAAAGGAAACGCGAGATAGGCCTTGAATACCAGCAAGCACTTGCAAGCCTCCCCTTTGCGGCACTTCCGCAAGACAATACACAATATGCCAAAAATTTATATTGGGTTTTTGGCGTGGTTGATAATAGTCACCGGAATAAAGATAGCTTGGCTAGAGAATTAGCAAAAGCAGGTATTGGAACAAGACCATTTTTCTGGCCAATGCACCTCCAGCCAATATTTCAAAATATGGGACTTTTTAAAGATTTTGAAGCTCCTGTAGCTGAAATGCTAGGGCGCAATGGATTTTACCTTCCTTCGGGCCTAGCGCTTTCTATGCAGCAGCAGAAACATGTGATAGAGCAAATGCATGCACTCGCCTGACGAGCCGTTACACTGTCCATTGAAGGTTGGAATTTTAATCCCTTCATCCCTGCCAACCTATGGAGGCGCATACGAGTTTGAGCATACCGTATTTGCTGAAGCACTAAAGCGTTACTATCATAGACGAAGCCAGTCTATCAAGCTAATTCCCATAGCTTACGATGCAGCAGATATAAAAGTTTGGAACATAGATCCAACGCGATGTCTAATTCTTAATCCCAAATTAATCAAGAATGAAAATTTTTTGCTAAGTCGCATTGAGCAGAAGGTTTCCAAGCTTGCGGGCCACTTCTTTGGCCAACCAGTTGGCAAGCAACTTTCAGACGGAGCTAACTATATCGACATATTGAGGTCGAATATCGATATTCTGTGGTCCTCCAATCCAAATATACTCACTACCCAAATTCCATTTATAATAACAATTTGGGATTTACAGCACCGTCTTCAACCATTTTTTCCAGAAGTTTCAGAACTTGGAGAATGGTCATGGATTGGTAGGCAAGAGCACTACATGAATGTAGCAACTAAAGCTTTCTGCTGCGTGGTAGGCACCAAGCGCGGCAGCAGCGAACTGACGCAGTTCTTTGGTGTCGATCCCAGCCGAATAATCGTTAACCCATTTCCTTGTCCAGAGCCGCTGATTGTCGAAGGGTTTGAAGATCATTCAATCTTAAGCAGATTCAATGTTGCCAGCCAAAAGTTTTTGCTGTATCCCGCTCAATTCTGGAGCCACAAGAATCACGTCAATGCTCTCTATGCGCTCAAAATTCTAATCAGCAGTGGATCCGATTTGAAACTAGTACTGCCGGGATCTGATAAAGGGACCCTGCAATCTATTCATTCTATGGCTTGTCGCCTGGGAATCAGCGAATTTGTCATTGCACCTGGTTTCTTACCAAGAGAAGAACTAGTCGCACTTTATCGCAACTGTCTCGCGCTTATCTTTCCAAGTTTCTTTGGCCCTGACAACATTCCGCCACTGGAAGCGATGAGTTATGGAGTCCCGGCAATTGTGGCAAAAGTTCCTGGTTCTTATGAGCAGTATGGCAACTCTGTTCTTTACTTCGACCCTTGCAAACCTGAGGATCTTGCAATTAATATTCAGGCGATAATGACAGATCATGATCTTCGAGATGAGCTTGTAGTTCGCGGTAAAGCTCTACTGCTTAGACTTTCACCAGCTGCCTACCTTGATAGAATAGAGAGTCTGTTGCTTCAGCATCGAGTAGCACTTGAATGCTGCACTTTGGCACGTTGAAATGCTATGTAAATCTAAAACATTCAACAAATGCGGATCCCGTTGCACCAACTTGATCCCAATCAAAAAGATGCTAGCATTATCATTCTCTTGGGGAAGGTATCACATAAATAATTTAGCTTCGGTAATCTTATTTCAGCCATTGGCGTCAAAATTAGTTATAATTGAAGCCAGGGTTGCCTGTTGTTGACCCGCGACCCCTGAGCTGTGCATTCATCATGATGTGATTTTTGCAGCCTCAGGTCCTGCAAACGGAAATTTGCTTCAGGCTAGCCGTCTGCGCCTACTAAAGCCCCCTTATTGGAGGGACATTTAGTTTAGACGCTCTCCGCTCAATCTTGCCACTCAAGCACCGGACGATCAGCGCAAAGTTCAGGCGCTGATTCGAATGATGCCCCTAAGCTACGCTGCTGATGCCCGCCTGAGTGACAGCAGAAGAATCATCTTTGCTGGCAGCTACCTAGCCTGCCAAGCAAACCGTAGGAGATCAAACTATGTATTCGCAATTTCCAGCAGTCTTTATTGCTCATTTGCCGCTTATTATACATGCTAGCAAAGTCGATGCCCACACTTTTTGTCAAGGCCAATATTTTTTTGCGTCAACAAATTATTGCAAAATCAATGCCTTAATTCCGTGAAAAGTTTTTATACAAGTGTCTCCCTTGAATCATGGTAATATGCACAAACGCCTTCCCATAGTACTAACCGCCACTATTCGCCCACATCGAACAACCGGCATTTACGCAATCAACCAGACAGAAGAGGATCGCTTTATAAGTTATCAACACTCAATTAAATGGATTTCAGACACAAGGGCAACAGACAAATTAATTCTGGCTGAGAATAGTAGCTCCAAGTTAACATCTGAACTTTTTAAATATCTCCATTCTCTCGCTAGCCCACACTTTCACACGGAAACTCTTCATTATCCAATTGCAGATGAAGCCACAGTAAAAGGTAAAGGATATGGCGAAGGGTGGCTGATTTCCAAGTGTGTTCGCCATTCCAGGCTTCTTTCTGATTCAAATGCATTTATCAAAATTACCGGAAGATATCAAGTAAAAAACTTCTTTCGGCTATCACGCCCTTTAGCTTCATCTGTATTGTCAAATTTAGGCTATCAGTTCATTTGCCAAGATCTTAAGTTTTACAATTTTCATATACCGATAGTCTCGACTGCCCTATTCGCATGTACACGCTCAGCTTGGCTTGAGCATTTTGAGGATGCTTATCTTTTTGTCGATGATATCCAGGGATGGGCTTTTGAAGCTGAAATAGCAGATAGACTCAAGGCTATTGTTGCAAGAGGCGTACGAGTAGGAGAGGTTAAACTCCCGCTTATTATAGACTCGTTTAATACTAAAGATAATCAACCATTCCTAAAGCGGCGTGCTTTATGCTATCTCACATTTCGCTCAAAAGTAGCCTACAGTATCGGTAAAAGTATTAAAATGAAAACCCTCTGTCTAAATGATTTCTCTCCGCAAAGACCGAACCCTGCAATACATTAGATGTTTATAAGATTGCCTTTGGGAAAATACTTAATTTATTGGTACTATTCATTTTGAGCTGTCCATCTTTTTTTGACAACCCATACTCGATTATCTCCGCAAAAGCGCGAAAGACGCTGGGGCGGAGTGAGCTCATCCGCTGAGAGCAGATCAACTTAAACCTATCTTGAATAGACTAAAAAACGAATTACAAAGCATATGAAGACGATTCGATGTGTAATTATTGATCAGCGTGCAAGAGTCGGCGGCAAGCCAGCAGAAGACGATATTTACGGTTATAGTCATTATAATTTCACCTCATCAAACCCCGAGTATCAAATAGAAATTGATATTATCCCACCATTTGAAAGTCTGGAGAATTCATATCATTACTTCTTTATAGCAGATGAACTTTGTGATACTGGGTTTCCATTTTTCTTGCCACGAAAAAGAAGGCTAGCTCTCCTTAAAGAGACACCACTTTATATCCTTCCTTTAAATCATCAGTTTATCTCGAGAAACTTTCTTTTTGCAGTTACTAATCTTAAATACCTACCCACCCTGCATGAGAATTATAAGCTTGTCCCTTTTTCCTCAAACTTCCTAGGCGCTAATGCAAGTAACTTCCATTCATTCTTAATTGCTTCCCATCAAAAGCGAAAACTTTGCTCAATGATTGTCAATCTAGATCATGACTTGTCAAAGACTGGATACTCATTTAGAAATGTTGCTTATAATGTTGCCAAGCAAAAAGAGTTCATTGATATTTACGGCAGTTCGTTTAATCCTATAGATCTTAAGCTGGATGGCCTTGCGCCTTACTACTTTAGTATTGCCATGGAAAATTCTAAGGAAGATTTTTATTTTACCGAAAAAATTATTGATTGCTTTCTGACCAAAACTATCCCCTTATACTATGGCTGCCCTTCCATAAGTAAGATTTTCGACTCGCGTGGTATCTTGCATTTCTCAGATTTGAATGAACTCCAAATAATACTTAGCAATTTATCCTTGGATTTATATCACGAACTAGAATCGTATGCTGAAATCAATTTTAATATCGCAGTTAATTCTAATTTTGCTTGCTTTAAAGGTTTCCTCAAGCGCACTCTCGATCTAGTTATTAAGGCAAGTCCACCTGAGGAAACGCCTTTTAGATTAAGCTATAGCCCTGTTTCTAAATTGTTTAGAAAATTTAGATCTCTGAAGTAAACAGGAAAGCAAAATTTTTACTTTGCTCAAAAGCCAATGACAATTGTTGTCCTACCGAATTAGACCAGCTAATCTTCCTGCTAGCTCTGGAAGCATAGAATCGAAATTTATGAGCATCATTGGAAAAACTCATGACCTCTATTTGTTATTCGATTCCTGCTCGGAATGGATCTGCATCTTCAGCAGTGATTCTTTACTTACAGATCCTTTTCCCATCCCTTCTTGTATAAATAATCTTACATTTTGATGCTTTGGAGTCTGCTAAAGAATACATGTGAGATCACTTGAGGCGGCTAGGCGTATCAACTACTTCCAAACTAAAGCCCCATACACGTGTTGTTTTACTTTTTCATTGTCTTGAAAATCAGTTGTTATTAATCACTCTTTTAATAGTCCATAAGCTTACTTTTGGACTGTCTTTGTGGGATTTTGTTCCTCCTATCTTGCTATGCACACTTTGCTGTTAACTATGCCGCCTTATTCATAGCCTTTGCTACCATCTTTTGCATGATGCTTGCCATTGATATTGGTCTTATTGGAGCTATATTGGCTTTTTAAATTGTATGAACGCAATCAATCGTCTGAATAATATAACTAGCACAGATATTTCACTCAGCTTGTACCATGTCCAGGCATATCAAACCGACAATTCATAAGGTACCGCCTAGAGCTTGCTATGGGTAGATTGCCTCTGCTGTCAAGGTATTCATCCCTTCGAAGATTTCCTCATCTGGAAGTAGCCTCATATATAATCCATTTAGGTATTCCTTGAATCAAATCGTATCCAGTCTGCTCAATCATTTGATGCTTGCCAACGTTAGCCGAGTTAGTAAAGGGAGTAAAGCGTGAAAATTGCACTTTGTTTTTCCGGTCAACTCAGAGATTTCAATAAAACATATCCGTCGCTTCATCGCCACGTTCTGAGTCCACTAAATTCTCATAGCGTTTATTCCTTCGCACATTACGCAGGCAGCAATTCACATTTTAGCTATCCTCATCCCTTTCACAAAGTAATTGCAGAAGAGACTGAGCCCGATTTTGCTGAGTTTTTACCCTATGATCATGATGTGGTTGGCAGGCCTTGGCACAAAGGCAGTCCTTTGACTGCATATTTACGCCAGCTTCGAAGTCTTTCCATGGCAGATTCACTTCGAAAAGATTATGAGTCTGAGCATGGATTTGTATTCGACTGGGTTTTCCGACTACGATTTGATAATCTGTATGTCTCGCCATTAGAAGACATATCTTTGTTGCCTAGGGATCGTATTTACATTCCAGCCCATGATAACTGGCGAGGCTTCAATGACAGATTCGCATTCGGACCGCCCTCTCTCATGGAAATTTACTCTGATCGGCTGCATGGTGCAATGCAATATATCCGTAAGGGCTATTCACTTAACCCTGAAATATTTTTGCTAAACCACCTTCGGGATCATTGTATTTCTATCTCGCGTACTCGTGTGGTCCACCATCTACTTAGATATTCACAGCTATGGAGGTCTCGGTTCCGTTTGGAACAGGGAGACGATTTGTCTTTCTTACCCAAACGACCATTTGGTTCCTTAAGAGATAAAATATCGCCTAGAATAGGAGCCCGCCGATACGATTGTCTCTCCGTGCTCTGGTGGCGAAGATCATGACGAAGAGTGGTTGGAGTTGGCCTGAAGCAGGATGGATCACCTCCTCTATGATGGCAGAGATACCTGCCATTGAATATCCGAATATTTGCCATCGTGCACCCCAGGTAAGCATCTTGGTGATGACCCGCAATCACGAGCATTATCTTGAGCAATGTGTTGAAAGTATTCTCGGCCAAGATTTCTCTGAGCCCTTTGAAGTTTTGATAGGGGAAGATTTCTCTTCTGATAATACTCTTGCCGTTTCTCGTCGGTTGCAAGAAAAGCATCCGGAGATGATTCGTGTGATCACCGCAGATGAAAATGTAGGTATTCGATCCAATTTCTTGCGCCTAGTTACTCGTGCAAGAGCCCCTTTGATCGCACTTCTGGAAGGTGATGATTATTGGACTGCCCCCATTAAACTTCGTGTTCAATGTGATTTAATTAGATCCCACCCTGAGTATGCGGTTGTTGCGGCCAAAACATTAAATCGGCTGCAGTGGTTGCGCGACCTACCATTTTATCAAATCCATCACTTATTGCGTCGCTACGCTGTTCACACCTCCACGCTCCTGATCAGGGCAGAGCATCTATCTTGCTATCCATGTTTTCCCGACAATGTCTGCTGGGAATCAATGCTCCTTGGCTTTTTGATGGCGCGGGGAACCTGCGGATTTATACCCTTGGAAATGTCATACTATCGGCGCCACCATGGGGGATTGTGGCACAACGCTGACAGGCTAAAGAAACTTGAAATGAGTAGGGAGTGCATCGACGCCTTGGATGCATTCTTCTTTTTCCGTTTTCGTCCTGAGCTGATCAGCCGTGAAATGTGGATTTATCGTATGGATGCGGTGTTTCCTCCGAGGCACGTTTGGAGACATTGGCTACAGACATGGAATATCCAACTTGCGCAGGCACCAAGGCTCCTAAAACGCGCTCCGCTTGCCTACGGAATGCTGCTCATTTCAACGGCCCTTCAGCCTTTGCATCTCGCTCTTCAAACAGTTCGCCGCAATCTGGCTCTGGGTACTCGATGGCGACGTCTCTGCACCCCAGACATTTCGTGAACTGTTTCAAAATTATGGTCATCGGCGGCAGCGGCCACGCCCACGCACTGCTGGCCGTGCTCCAGCGTCACGGAGGCTATGAACTCGTGGGATTGATTGATTCCTTCCAGCCCGCCGGCAGCCAGGCTCACGGCCTGCCGATCCTTGGCGGCGAAGCCGATGTTCCCCAGCTCTGTGAACTTCATGGCCTGCATCATCTGCTGGTGGCCATCGGCGATAACCATCAGCGCCAGGCCATGACCCAGCGCCTGCAACAGCAGCTACCCGGTGCCGTCTTCCCTGCCCTGGTAGATCCCACCGCTGTGGTGGCCGCTGATGCCGCACTGGCGCCAGGCGTGGTGGTGATGGCCCAGGCCCATGTTGGCTCTGGCTGCGTGCTGGACGCAGGAGCCCTGCTAAACACCAAGGCCAGCCTCGACCACGACGGCCACCTAGGAGCCTTCGCCAGCCTGGCGCCGGGGGCGATCACGGGCGGCCGCGTACATATCGGTACCGGCAGCTTCATCGGCCTGGGCGCCCGTTTGATTCAGGGGGTGCAGGTGGGCCCAAGCACTGTGGTGGGTGCCGGATCGCTCGTCCTTTCCGATCTGCCTTCAGCTGTGCTGGCCTACGGCACTCCCGCCCGTGTGATCCGCAGCCGCCATCCGGATGAGCCCTATCTCTGAGTGACGCCCACGTTGACCCCAGCCATCCAACCCAATCTCGTATCCACCATCATCCCCGTTTACAACCGGCCGGAGATGGTGCGCAAGGCCGTGGCCTCGGTGCTGGCGCAAACCCACCGTCCGATTGAGATCCTGCTGGTGGATGACGGTTCTACCGACTACACCCCCGAGGTGCTGGCCGAGTTGCAGGCCGCCCATCCCGAAGAGATCCGGGTGCTCCGCCAGGCAAACGGCGGTGCGGGTCTGGCCCGTGAAACCGGCCGCCAGCAGGCTCGCGGCGCCTATATCCAATATCTAGATAGCGACGATTACCTGCTGCCCAACAAGTTCAGCGACCAAGTCGCAGCCCTCGAGGCCCATCCCGAATGCGCGATCGCCTATGGCACCAGCAGCCATGTGCATGCCGATGGCCGTGTTCTGGAGGATCCCAGCCGCCACACTGCAGATCGGATCGACTATCTCTTCCCCCTCCTACTGGTGGAGCGCTGGTGGCACACCCACACCCCCCTCTTTCGCCGCTGGATTAGCGATGCCGCTGGCCCCTGGCCGGCCTTTCGCCCGGAAGACTGGGATCTTGAGGCCCGCATGGGCGCACTGAATCCGCGTCTGATCCATTGCGGCAGCTTCGTTTCCGTGCAGGTTGATCATGAATCGGACAACCGCGTCACTCGTGGGCCTTCGTTGCAGGCCCTACGAGATCAAGGCGTGTTCCTGCCGCGCCTCTATGCCGCCGCCATGTTGGCCGGAGTGCCCTTCGAGTCACCTGAGTGGGCGCGGTTCAGCGACGAGTGCTTCGTGAGCGCCCGCCAGTTGCATCAGGCTGGTGAGGCATCTCTTGGAAATCGCCTCTTGCACCTTGCCGAGCTCACCACCTCAGGCAGCGGCAGCCTGATCCGCCGCTACGGCACCCTCAGCCGGGCTGTCGGGCCCAGGCTCGGCGCCCGTGTTGCCCAGCTGCTGCGCACCGGCCGCTGGGCCACCTGAGTGGCGCAGTTGGTGCCAACGCAGCCGCCCCCCCTCGTGAGCGTTTTGATGCTCACCCGCAACCACGAGGCCTATCTCCAGCAGGCCATTGCCTCAGTGCAGGCCCAGTCCTTTCAGGATTGGGAGCTGTTGATCGGCGAGGATGCCTCCAGCGACGGAACGGCCCAGGTGGCGGCAGCCGCTGCAGCGGCAGACCCCCAGCGCATCCAGGTGCTCTCCTCACCGAAAGGGGCACTGGGCTTTCACCACAATTTTGCCCGCCTCCTGGCCCAGGCTCGGGGCGCCTTCGTGGCCTTCCTGGAAGGCGACGACTACTGGATCGAACCCACCAAGCTGGCAGCTCAGCTTGCCTTGCTCCACGCCAATCCCAGCCTGTCCTTCTGCGGTGGCCGCACCCTGGTGCTCGACCAACGCAGCCCGAGCGCCAAAGAGCCCAGCCGTGAGATCGGCCCGCCTCCCGG
This sequence comes from Cyanobium sp. BA5m-10, assembly GCF_024346255.1. Lineage (NCBI taxonomy): Bacteria > Bacillati > Cyanobacteriota > Cyanophyceae > Synechococcales > Prochlorococcaceae > Cyanobium > Cyanobium sp. BA5m-10. The sequence goes on from NZ_JAGQCP010000005.1 coordinate 67,119, forward strand.
CAGCTACCGCATCGGCTTCGAGCAGATGATCGATGGCTACAGCTTCCATTTCGCCAGCGTGCTGATGCGCCGCCAAGCGGTTGAGATGCCCGCTTGGATCTTTTCCCAATACTGCCTGGATCGGCCCCTTTATCTGCTAGCAGCCTGCCATGGAGATGCGGGCGTGCTGGATCAGTGCCTGTCGGTGTATCGCCTGCACCAAGGAGGTGTATGGGCACCTCTTTCACCGCTTCAGCGGGCATGCCGCAGCCGCGCCCTGTTCAGCACCTTCTGCCACCAATTTCCCCGTCGCTACCGGCGCCGCTTTCGCCTGGCCCTCAGCCACATCCTCTGGAGCTATCTCGCCGAAGCGCTTGATCAGCGCAGGCGCTGGCAATCCCTTGCCATTCTGGCGATGGGCGTAGAGGCTGCCCCCGCTCTGCGCCTGCTGCGCCAGCCGCGCCCCACGCTCGGGTCGCTGGCAAAATCGCTTTTGACCCTGCCCTGCCGCCAGCCATCAGCGTGATCGTGATCTGCGAGGGGCTCGGCGGCGCCGGTGCCGTGGCCAATGTGGCCTGGCAGCAGGCCCTCGGCCTCAGCCGCAGGCAGCCTTTAATCCTGATCAGCGATGGGCTCAGCTCTGAGCGCCGGCTCCAGCTGGCGAGCAGGCAGGGCCAGCTGGAGGTTCGCCTCGTGAGTGTGCCGGGCCTCACGGAGCTACGGCGCTTCAGCCATCTGCCGCGGCAGCTGCTCTGGATTCAGCTGGCGCTACGGGTCACCCAGAAGGAACTGCAGGCAGCCTGCACCCCGGTGATCTGCCACAGCCATCCCGTGGCGGCGGCTATGGCATGGCGCTTCGGCAGGCGCATCCGCTAGATCATGGTGAGCCATGGCGATATCTTTCACCGCCCGCCCGGCAGCTACGACCCTGCCATCTCCTGGCTCTACCGGTGCACTACTCCGTATGCCCATCGCCATGCAGCCATTTCGGTGGCGCTCTCACCCGTGATGGCTGAACGCATCCAGGCCCATGGTGTGCGCCCCGAGCGGATCGCCTTGATTCCCAACGGCCTGGATCCAGCCGAGATCGGCCTGCGCGATGCGAGCCCAACGCCAGCTGAGCACTGGCTGCAGCGGCCCTTGCGGCTTCTGTTTGTTGGGCGGCTGGATCCGATCAAGGGGGTTGAGGTACTCCTCAAGGCTCTGGCTTTATCCCAGCAGACGGGCTTGAAGCTGCAGCTCGATCTGGTCGGGGAAGGGAGCCCCCACCAACAGCATCGGCTCGAAGTGCTGTGCCAGCAGCTGGGCTTGACCCAAGTCGTGCACTGGCTTGGCGCCCAGCCCCGTTGCAGCCTGGCTGATCACTATCGCCGCTGCCATTTGGTTTTGGTGCCTTCTCTGGACGACCCCCTGCCCACGGTGGTGCTAGAGGCGATGGCCTGCGGACACCCGGTGCTCGGCAGCGCCGTGGGGGGAATCGCCTTTCTGGTGCGCGATGGAGCAGAGGGCCTGCTGGTGCCCCCAGGCGATCCCGCCGCCCTGGCCGAAGCCCTCGGCCGGCTCGAGCGGGATCGCTACGCCACCGCCGCCCTCGGCGAGGCTGCGCTCGAGCGCAGTCGGCACTTCACCTGGTCCGCCAATGTGAGCGCCCTACAAGCTCTGATGCTCGATCCTGCCCTTTGATGCCCCCTTCATCCTCTGAGCTGGAGCCACAGGTGACGGTGGTGATCCCCACCTTCAACGGTGGCGACTGGCTGCTCCAGACGCTCGCCTCCTGCCAGCAGCAGCAACCCACCAGCATGGAGGTGATCGTGGTGGACGACGCCTCCACCGACGACACTCCCGATCGGGTGGCCGCTGCTTACCCCGAAGTGCGCCTGATCCGCCAGCCCAGCAACAGCGGCTCCGGCGCCCACGGCCGCAACACCGGGCTGCAGCTGCTCGACTATGTGCCCAGCCCTGCTGTGGAGCCCAGCAGCCTGATTCGCCGAACCATCGCTCTCTGCGGGCTGCGCCCCTTTCAAGGCAGGGTAATTTTCTTCTCAGAAGAAGCCAAATGGTAAATCAAAACCTAAGCACGCCTTCCAATCTCTCAGCTATTCTAAATATCTGCACATCCTTCCTCATTAGCTAGTGCGTATCGTCTCAGTGCTCCAGGGTTTAGATGAGGGAGGTGCTGTTGCCACCTGCTGCCTCAACCAAGTGGCTGCCCTAAACGATACGCATGCCTGCTCGGTGATCAGCGATGGCGGCCCTCCTGCGGGTGCTCCGGCCATCCAGTTCCAACAGGTGCGGGTGCCGGCCCTGCGATGGCTGAGGCGCTATGCCCATGTGCCCCGCCAGATTCTGTTCATCCTGAAAGTGGGCGCGCGGCTCGGCTACGCCCGCCCGCCCCAGCGGATCGATCTGGTTCTGTTCCACAGCCATCCGCCCACCGCTCTGCTTGCCCCCCTGCTGCAGCGGCGTCTGGGCTGCCGGGTGGTGATGGTGATGCATGGCGATATCTTTGATCGCCCACGCGGCACCTACGACCCGCGCCTCACCGCCTGGTATTCCCTCTGCACCTCTCCCGCCTATCGGTGCGCCGACGCGGTGCTGGCCCTCTCTCCCAACATGGCCAAACTGGCCATCCATGGTGGTGCCAATTCCCAGCACGTGCATCTGGTGCCGAATGGCGTGGACTCTGTTGAAATCGGCCTGGATGGATCCGCCCCACCGCCCCGGGGCCAGAAGCTGCTGTTCGTGGGTCGCCTGGAGGCCAACAAAGGGATCGACCTGCTGCTGCAGGCCTTCCGCCAACTGGCTCCTCACCACCTCGCCCTGCAGCTCACCTGCATCGGCAGCCCGGATGTGGCATTGCTAGCCCCTATTCAGCGGCAGCTCCAGGCCGAGGGCCTGCACAGCCGTGTGCGGTTTCTGCCGCCGCAGCCGCGCCACAGCCTTGGCGCCTTCTACGCCGAAGCGGCCTTGGTGGTGATCCCCTCCCGCAGTGAAACGCAGAGCACCGTGGCGATGGAAGCCATGGCCGCCGGCAGGGCCGTGCTCGCCTCCAACACCGGCGGCAACCCGATGCTGGTGGATGCACCCAACACAGGGTTGCTGTTCCGCAGCGGCGATGCTGCTGATCTCGCCGCCCAGCTGGAGCGGCTGATCAGCGAACCCGAAAGTCTGATCGCCATGGGCCAAGCCGCCGCAAAACGCCATCAGGCCGAGTTCACACGCCAGCGCAGCGCCGAACAATTGCTAAAATGCGTTCAAAGCATCAATGCTGGGATCAATAGCAACGTTATTTTTTAGTTCTAATGCCCCCTCTCACTCGTAGCTGAGTGAGTAGTTACAAAGCATCCAAGCTACAGGTCAAGCGACACAAGACCGACAAGGGAATCCACCTATCGAAAGCAAAGTAACCCAAGGAAATCAGATCATCACCCTGATCGCTCATTTGCAGAGAACCTAAAATTTAAACATGATCCATCCAAAAACGGCTTTCAAGCATATGGCAGCTCGTGCCATAAATTTCTTGGGATATGTAGTAGTCAAGGACAAGAGCCATATTGAAAGAGCATTTGAAGCAGCCATCAAGCTTTATCAGCCCATGGATATTTTATTCATTGACGGAGGTGCCAATATAGGGCAAAGCATCCCATGCCTAGTAAAAGTTTTAAAAAATTACAGCCTCAAATTGAAAGCAATCGGCTTTGAGCCTGTAGAGTCAAATTTCCGCATTCTAAAAGATGCCGCAAACGAATGCAAAGCCTTTGACTACCAACCTATCAAACTGGCTTTATCTAATCAAAAGGGCAAGCTGAAGATCCATTTGGCTAGCCATGAGCAATGCCATTCGATCGAAAACAACGAAGAATGGAAGGACGGCCCCTTGGGAGATGAAACCATAGAAACTGCGACACTCGACGAATTACTAGAACGTCAGCAATTGAACAATTGCACAATAATCGTAAAGCTCAACATTGAAGGCCACGAGCTCAGCGCTCTTAGCGGCATGAAGGAGCTGCTTCGCTCAAAACAAAATCTCATGGTTATAGTGGAGGTTGGATTTGCATCCGAGAATAAGCAGATAGCCTATTTCCCGCCAGTATATGAATATATGGAAAAGGCTGGGTTTAAGTGCATTGATTTGACCGGCGTTGCCCCCTCGGTTTACGAAGGCTCCTCTGGCTCGATGGCAATTAAGTGGGCCAACGCCATTTTTGCCCGTTAGCCGAACAATCTTTAATTCAATTACCGAGTTCGACTCCATTGTAAATTCACTCATTTGATGGCTGCACAATGCAAGATATCCCAGATCTGCCATTTTATGATTATGCTCACTATTGGCTTGTGATGCTAACGGTTATGGCCAGATCTTATGTAGCCATCTGGCTGGCCTGAACGTGCTGCTTCTGGAGCTTGTTCTCGATCCGGCGGAACCCACCCACCAAGTGCTTGCAGCGCGCCTGCAGCAAGCACTTGGTAACGGCGAGCATCTGCGGCTCACGCCATGGCCAAACTGGAAGCAGGGCCATAGCCGCACTCCAGGAAGCCAGGGCGAGGCCCCAATCACATTGCTGTTGGCTCCAGCGCGATGGCTGGAAAGCCGCTCCGAACCTCCCACTTATCCGATCGGAGCCCTGGTGGTGGCCGAATTGTGCGAGGGCGCAGCCCGGGAACTGGGCCCCGGAGCTGCGCTTGAGGCTCCATCCAGGGGCGATCCGGCCTCACGGTTTGGGGTGTTCGAGTTCGAATCGGGTCCTGCCCTCGAGCTCCGCTGTGTGACGCAGCTGGCACTGCCCAGCCTGTCCCGCTGGCGCCGGCATCAACGCCGCTGCCTGCTGGCCCTGGCCGACACTCTGATCTGGTGGCTGGGGCTCTGCGAGCAGCGCCAGCAGCTGTTGCGGATCGCTCCCCTTGAAAAACCACTGCCGCTGCTTCCGGCCGCAGTTGTTCCGCTTGGTCTGCGCCTCCAGAGCCGCCGCCGTTGGCTTCAGGCTGGTGTGAGCCGGCGCCTGAGCCATTGGCAGCGCGGATCTGAGGCAGCCTGGCAGATTGCCGTCGGCCGCCTAGATCCCGGCTCCCAGGAGGTGCAGATTCTGCATCACTTGCCCCACCAAGGCGGCGACTGGTTTGCCGATCCCTTCCTGCTTGCCGAAGGGCCGAACCTCTGGCTCTTCTCAGAACGCTGGCGGGCAGACGCCGGCAAGGGGGTAATCGATCTGTTTGCGGTACGGCCGGAAGGCCTGTGCGCCTACGGCACCGTGATCGAGGAGCCGTTTCACCTCTCGTTCCCGAGGGTGGTTCACCACAACGGCACCTGGTTTGCCACCGTGGAGAGTGCCAGTGCGGTAGAGGTGCGCCTCTACCGGGCCACCAGCTTTCCGGCCCACTGGCGCCTGGAGCGGGTGCTGCTTCGGGGTCAATCCTGGATCGATCCGATCCTGATTCCAGCTGAGGATGGCGGCTGGTGGTTGCTGGTGAACAGCCACAACTGCCCGTCATTGCCAGGGGCTACGGCGGCGGAGCTGCACCTGTTCCACAGCCCTGATCTGCTGCAAGGGTCCTTTGATCCCCACCCGTGTTCACCGCTGCTGGTCGACAGCACCTGCGGCCGCAATGGGGGGCTCTTGGCATGGGATGGCGCCTGGATCCGAGTTGGCCAATGCACTGGGGTCGACAACGCCTACGGACAAAGTGTTGAGTTGCGATTAGTGGAAAACCTCGATAGGCAGATCTACCAGGAGAAATCGATTAAGCAACCTTGGCTTCAGCGCTTACGGCAACAGGTGAGGGCAACCCACCTGCATACAGTAAATAATCAAGGCCATTGGATCACCTTTGACTACGTAAATAGCTAGTTAATCGGCCTGCGAAGGAAGCAATAGGTTTTCCTCCAGGAATCCTGGGAGACAATACGATCGCTGCCAAAAACCGGACATACCAGAGGTTCATAAAGCTGTAAGCCAGCGCTTTCCAGAGGATTGAATGGGCAATGCCACGGAACGTCATCAAATCCAAATAACAACTCGCCACCAGGCCTCAAACAGTCAAAAAAACCAGCAAAAGCCTGCTCCAGCTCATCTCGCCTATCCAGGCCATAGCCAAACACTCCAGTGAATAGGATCAGATCTAAACTATGTTCAGGCACCACCTGGGCTACGTCGGTGCAGGAAGCCGCTATGGCGCCAGTGCCTCCATAGCGCCGCGCTGCAATCGGATCAATCTCAATCACTCGATAGTTGCGCCTCCTGAAGAGTCTGCGATATCCTCGCGTGTACCACTGGGCTCCCACGAACAAGAGGTCATTCAATTCCGTGCGACCCGCATAATAAGGCAGAATCTGCGTTTCCAGGAGCCTGCGATCATCGTTGCCGCGATACCAGCGATCAGTTTGATAGAGATCGAAACCCAGGCGAACCAACGCCCGGCGGCCACAGAGGCGTAATCTGGCATTAAAATAATGCTTGATAGACATAAGGCTTAACCGATTAGGTCAACCAGGCTCCTTTGCAAGAGTATCACGCTTGGCCCTCAACTAACTTTAAGTTCTTACCCAACAACTGCTCGGCAAAATAAATCTTGCACCAATGATCCTCTCTAATCGCGATCAACAGCTATTCCGTAATATTCGCGAGCATCTCCTTACTGAGTCTTCGGTCAGGCTGGCTCAAGCAGGCGGCCCCTGTCACTGATGGTGGATGTATCTGTTGTTGTGGGCGTGCACGCCCATCCCGATCGCCTGATCGCCAGCCTGGAATCGCTGCGGCAGCAACGAGGGAACCTGCGCTGGGAATGCTTGATCGTGGCCAATGGCGGTTTCCAGCCGGATCAGCACTGCGCCAACCTGTTGCAGGCCGATCCGCGCTTCCGCCTGCTGGAGTGTTTGCAGCCGGGCCTCACTGCAGCTCTGGCCTTGGGCTGCAGTGAGGCCCGCGGCGCCCTGATCGCCCGCCTCGATGTGGGCGATCAGATGGCCCCCGAGCGGCTGGAGCGGCAGCTGCAGGCCTATACCCAGCACCCTGATTTGGTGCTGGCCACAAGCGATGTGGAGATCTGTGGCCCCGCCTGGGAGCACCTGCGCACCGACAGCCAAGCTGCCGCCACTGGCGTGCCGATGCGGGTCGACACCGTGCCGCCCGAGCAAGGCATCGCCATCGACATCCCCCACCACGCCTCGGTGATGTTCAGTCGTGCGGCCTATGAAGCTGTAGGGGGCTACCGCACCGCCTTCTATTTCGGCCAGGATTGGGACCTTTGGTATCGCCTCTCCAGCCACGGCACCTTTGTGCATCTGCCCGAAACGCTCACCCGCGTGCGCCTGTTCAGTGATGGGCTGTCGTCGCGGCACTGGCGTGAACAGCGCAAGATCGCAAAGCTCTCATTGGCCTGTCATGTGGCACGCAGCCGCGGGCAACCGGAAACCGAGATGCTTCAGAAAGCCGCCACCATCCGCCCAAGTCCCCAGCACCAGAGCCCCCTGCCCTGGGATGGCCGCCGAGCCGAAGGTGCCTACTTCATCGCTGAAGCCCTGCGCCGCAACCGTGACCATCGCTGCCACCGCTATTTCCGCGAAGCCCTCCGGCATGGATTCTGGAAGCCACAGGTCTGGATCAGAGCCAGTCAAGGTTTGATACTTTGGGTCAAAACAATGGTCATTTAGCCTTTAATGCTTTTACAGCAGATTCATCATAGAGGAATCTACTGCTACTCTGAAATTGTTTCTTTATGTATCTTGGCGTGAGCAGAGCGGAAACATATGCCATGCCATTATTCCCCGCTGGGACTGGTCTTGGCAACAGGCTATTCCATTGGTGTGATGCCAAAGTCTACTCCTATAAATTCGGATGCAAGTTTATTTCGCCGCGATGGTGCCGGCTTTCCGTCGGAAAGCATTTGCGGCAATGGAGAAAGGCAAGATTTTCAGTTGAGCCAATCTTTGAATACGCCCAGTCATTTCGTCGCTTGCCAGGTGACTATTCATATTATAGATCTATTAGTCAATGCCTATTTCTGCCCAAAATAAGGCTTTCTCAGTGCTCCGAAATATCGAATTTGCCCAAGGCGCCAAATGCCCTAGTCTATTTCGACAAAAGCTATTATGAATTCAAAGACTATGAACCATTTCGCCGAAATTTGACAAAGGATTTGCTGGCATCAATACAGCCACAGCTATTTAAAAAGGTATTATCTATAAAGAGGCCATATATTGGTATACATGTGCGCATAGGAGACGGCTTCAAGCCTCCGGAGCCAGGATCCGATGGATTTATCCGAACGGGTTGGTTGCAGCAGACACCAATTCAGTGGTTCAAGGAAGCCCTACGGCTCACGCGAGAAGCAACTGGAGAGAATTTTCCAGCCTACATTTTCTCGGACGGTTCAGCTTCTCAGCTTGAATCTCTATTGGGTGAGGAAAATACTTTTTTGTATAAAAGCAAGAATCCAGTCGTAGACCTATTGGCACTTTCAAGATCCTGGTTAATTCTAGGCTCTGGATCTTCGTCTTTTTCTGCTTTTGCCGCATATTTGGGATCAAGCCATGCAATCACAGCACCAGGCCACCCGTTCTCAAATCGGGGTCTAATGACATCGAAATGCCAGGTAATCGAGTCTTTGAATCCAAGAGAACCCGGTGCTACTTCCTGGATTAGAAGCTTGCCCTGCCCTGCCCTGCCTCTTAAGGTTTAGCTTGCTGTAAAAACATATGACGCTCTTATCTAAATGCCCTGTATGCAATCATCAAAGCCACCAGATTTTGGCTTGGGGAGGGTATGGCTATCATGTATTTGATAAGATTGCCGGAATTCAGGTTGATCGAGCAAGAGAACCCTATAGCCTCTTCGAGTGTTCAAATTGCTTCTACATCTTCAAGCCTCCATGTCTAAGCGATAACGAGCTTTTAGACCTTTATTCAAGGTCCACAGACAGGGCTTCGGGGGCTCCGAGCTCAAGCAGTGAGCCTTCGAACGATATGAGGCTGATGAGATTGGCTCGACTGTGCGAAGTGACGGCTTTAACACACTCAATTGGGCGACGAGTCTTAGAAGTGGGCTGTAGTAATGGGGCAATGCTTCAGCAATGGGGATCTGATTGGGTCAAGAGTGGAATTGAACCTTCAAGGGCTTCAGCAAAAGTAGCAAATCAGAGAGGTATTAATGTGGTTGGCGCTCATATTGGCGACCTAAAATGCGGGCAGTGGGATTGCATTGTGTCGGTAGACACTGTTGAGCATATTATTGACCCAATGAGCTTCTTTAGGTGTGCTAAAGATCTTTTGGCGCCTGGGGGCATCATAATAACCTTGACCGGAGATATGTCATTCGGTCTTGCAAGATGTGCGGGTTCCCGTTATTGGTATGCATCGTTTCCTGAGCACATCAGCTTTCTGGTTCCCGCTACTTTTTCCTATATTGCTGGAAAGCTGAATGGTCAAGTAATTTTTTCCAGGCTTTACAGATGGGGGAGTCCAGGGGCGTTGGATGGTGTCCAATTTCTGTTGCAGTCAATCAAATATATTATTATGTACTTGGTTCTTTCTGCCTCAAGATCTCTTGGATTTAAAGGGGTAATATCCAGAAGGGGGTTTCCCGTGATGACTGCTCATTGCGACCATTCTTTAACGGTGATGGGTCGCTTCCAATAGTATGTTGCTTATTGTTCAGAATCGCGAAACGCAGTTTGATGCGCCTCTATACTCACTAATCCACCGCCAGGGTTGTTTCCCGCTTACGGTTGTTTACACCACGCCCCATTGTCAGGGCGAAACAATTGATCCGGAACTTGGCTTTGCCCCGAGCTGGGATCATCTCGCAGTCAATCGTTACCCCCAGCGCACCCTCCGCAACACCAACCCTTTGGCCATCTGGCAACTGGCACGCGAGATTCACTGCCAGAAACCTGTTCTCGTGGTAATTTGTGGCTACTTTCCCCGCTGCCAGTTGCTCTTGGCGGTGTTCCTCCGCCTACTCGGCCAGCGCATCGGTCTCCGTTCCGACAACACTCTGACCCACACCACGTTTCACGGCCTGCGCGGCAAGTTGCGGCGCCTTGGAGTTGGGCCGATTCAGCGGCTCTTTCATACCTGGCATCCTGTGGGCGAACAGGCATTGGCCTATCTGCGCAGCCTCTCCGGCAGCAACCGCCCCAGTTATCGATTTGCCTACGCTGTGGACAATGATTGGTTCGCAGTGCACTCCAGCCAGTCTCGCCATAACCGGTCCCAGTTCCTGGCAGCGCAAGGTTGGCCCGAGGATGCCTTTGTGGTGCTGGGCATCATGAAATGGAGCCCACGCGAGGATCCCCTCACCTTGTTGGAAGCCTTCAAGCAGCTTCACCAGCGGGTGCCGCGTGCTCGGCTGGTTCTCGTGGGTGATGGCCCCCTCCGCGATGAGGTCCATGACGCCTGTGAACCTTTGGATCGTTGCATTCATCTACCTGGCTACGTGTCGTACTCGCAGTTGCCAGATTGGTATGGGCGCGCCGATGTGTTCGTCCATCCCGCTCCGGACGAACCGTGGGGCGTGTCCGTCACCGAGTCCCTCGCCTGCGGGGTGCCGGTGATCGCGGCAGAGGGGGTCGGAGCGGCTGCCGAAATGCTCGATCAATCCCGATGCGTCAGCGTCATTGCGAATGGCGATGCCGGCAGCTTGGCTGAAGAGCTCTCAAAGCTCGTCCATGATGAAGAGGAGCTTAAAACGCGTAGTTCAGCATGTAGGTGCGTTGCAGACCGCTGGCATTACAGACACACCATCCACGCGTTTCAGCAAGCGCTCCTTGCGCACCAATGATCATCACGTGCTGATCATCATCCCCAGATCGCAAACTGCTACTTGCGGCCTCGCGGATCATGCCAGCGTCATCAAAACAGAGTTGGAGCGAATCGGAGCGGCTGTCCAAATCGAGCACATGCAGACTCATCTATCGGTTGAGCGCAGCATCCCTATCCTGCTTGAATTCACTCCTCTAGCTTATAGCCGCCTTGGCCTCAGCTGGCCTCTGCTGCTTCAGGTTTTGCGTTGGAGGCTGAATGACTGCAGGGTCATCACCTATTTCCATGAGCTTCCATTTTCAAATGGGCGGCAATGGAAAAGAAAACTTGCGGCAATGCTCCAACGCTGCTATTGCGTTCTCCTGGCAGCCGCTAGTTCCAGTTCGGTGCAAAATCAGGAAACCGGATCCCGTTGGCTGAAAGTTCTGTGCGGAGCGCATCGCCTTTCCTTTCTGCCCACCTGCTCCAACATGGGCGAAAGCCAGGATGCACCTAAGCCAGAGAACAGGCCCTTACAAGTGGTTGTCTTCGGATCCCCTGGGAAGCGCCGGCATGCTCATGCTCTCGTAGCCTCCCAGGGTGGCTATCGGCGCCTGTTTGGAGCGAATGTGAGCGTGATTGACATTGGTGAGCTGATGCAATTGCCTGATAAGATTGCTACTGAAGTGAGCGCTCTTGGCCTGCTGCCTGTAGAAGAAATTCAGAATCATTTGCTCTCCAGTCGATTTGGCTTCTTCTATTCAGAGCCGGATCAATTCTCCAAATCAGGTGTATTTGCGGCCTACTGTGCTCATGGTGTTGTTCCAATTATTGCCCACGGCACACCTGATCAACCCATCCATCATCTTACTCCTGAAGATATCACAAGTTGCTCTCGTCGCTTCGCTAATCCAGATGCTGTATGGCAATCCTGCCGAACATGGCATCACCAATTCTCGGCTAGCGCCTGTGCAGGCCATATTTATAAACTAGCATATGAATCCTGATCCTATTTTTCTTCCCTCAAGCCTGCGCTTTTTGCGCAATTCCCCTCTTCCCCGAAAGCTTGGCTTGCTTGAAAAGCTTTACGGGAAGACGCTCGCCGCCCACGGCAAAGCAACGGTGGAATGCGCCAATGGCTACACCTGGACGTTGGATCTTGATGAGGTCACCCATCGCTGGCTTGTTTATGGAGATTGTGAAGGCCAGCAGCAGAAGAACTGGCTCAGTAATTGGCTGAGCCATAAGGGCGGTGGAGTTTTTATTGATAGTGGTGCAAATATCGGCCAATACGTAGTGAGCCTCTCTCACCTGCCTGGGGTCCAAACATTCGCCTTCGAGCCCGTCAGCAACGAAATGCAATGGCTCCAGAGCTGTCTGCATCGCTATCCCGAGTGGGCCGTTGAGATTGTTCCACTGGCACTTGGAGCTGATAAGCAGCAACTAAAAATCCGCCTTGCCGGCGGTAAGTCGACGCTCCGGCAAGACTGGTACATAAATCAACAGCTTGACGAGGAGCTCATTGATATGACCACCCTTGATAACTTTGCAAAAGAGAAGAAGATTGAACGCATTCGGCTTTGGAAGTTGGATATGGAGGGCTATGAGCCGCAGGCTCTCGCTGGCGCGCAGGCTCTATTAGCAGAGCAGCGCATCGACGCCCTATTGATTGAAGCCCAAACCAGCACAATTCCAGCAATCAAGCAAAATTTGGCAATTGGCAATTACAACCTTTTCCAAATTCAATCCTCTAGCAAGCTAGTGCCTGCTTCTGATTGGATCGAAGCAAATGCTTTTGAGGGTAATCTTATTGCCTTGCCAGGCAAGGCAGGGGATAGCTAACCGATGTGTGGCATCGCCGGTCAGATCCAGACTTTTGCTCTTAAATCCAACTCAAGCACCGATCAGTTGGCGGGCCAACTGGCCGCAGCCTTAAAGCACCGCGGGCCTGATGATGCCGGCCATTGGCATGAGGAAGCCGCCACCGGCCCTGCTGCCCTACTGCTCCACCAGCGCCTGGCAATTCAGGATCTCTCTGCCGCCGGCCATCAGCCGATGCACTCGGCCTGCGGCCGTTATGTGCTGGTGTTCAACGGCGAGATCTACAACCAGCACAACCTGCGCCGTGAGCTTGAAGCCCAGGGCCACAGCTTTCGCTCCAGCAGCGACACCGAAGTGCTGCTGGCCCTACTCGCCCGCCAGGGCCGTGCTGCCCTGCCACGCCTGCGCGGCATGTATGCCTTCTGCCTCTGGGATCGCCAGGAGCGCACAGCCCTCCTTGCCCGCGACCCCTACGGCATCAAGCCGCTTTACCTCTGGCAGGGCAGTCGTGGTGAGCTGCTTTTTGCTTCGGAGCTGCGGGCCCTGCTGGCCACTGGCCTGGTGGAGCGCCGCCTCAACAGCACTGCCCTTGCCGCCTTCCTTGCGGCCGGCAGCGTGCCGGAGCCGCAAACCCTGGTGGCTGGCGTGCAGAGCCTGCCGCCGGGCCACTGCGCCATCTGGGATCAGGGCACCCTCACCCTGGAGCGCTTCTGGGAGCCACCCTTCTCGCAGCCTGAATCGATAAATCCGGAAGAGGCCATCGAGCGCTGCCGCCAGGCCCTCGAGCGTTCGGTGCAAGAGCACCTGCTCAGCGATGTTCCCCTCGGCCTGTTTCTCTCCGGGGGGCTGGATTCGGCCGCCGTGCTCGCCCTGGCTCCTCGCGGCCTCACCACCCTCACGATCGGCTTTCCCCAGGCCAGCCACGACGAATCAGCCCGGGCTGCTTCGCTCGCCTCCCAGTTCGGCGCCAATCACATCCCCCTGCAGCTCGATGCCCACAAGGCGGCTGAGCTGCTGCCGGGCTTCCTGGCCGCCATCGATCAGCCCACGGTCGATGGCTTCAACACCTATTGCGTGTCTGCCCTGGCCCGCCAGCAGGGCCTCAAGGTGGTGCTCAGCGGCCTCGGCGGCGATGAGCTTTTTGGCGGCTACCCGAGCTTCAGCCGCATCCCTCGCCTGCTGGGCTGGCATCGTCGAATCGGGGTTCTGCGTCTTCCTCTGGCCCAGCTGCTAGCCCAGCGCCGTTCCCATCGCTCCCAGCGCCTGGCGGCCTTTCTGGCCGGCCCGGCCACGGCTGCTGCAGCGTTTCGTTGCCAGCGCGGCCTTTTCGCCCCCCGCGAAGTGCGGCAGCTGCTGCGGCACTGGCAGCTCGAGCCTGTCGATCCGGCTGTGGAAGCCAGCACCGCCGCCTTTCCTTCCTTGGCCGATGAGATCGCCTGGCTGGAGAGCACTCGCTACATGGGCCAGCAGCTCCTGCGCGACAGCGATGTGTTCTCCATGGCCCACGGCTTCGAGCTGCGCTTGCCGCTGGTGGATGCCCAGTTGCTCGCCGAGCTCGCCCCGATCCCGGCGGCCCAGCGCCTGGCCAGCGGCAAACAGCTGCTCCAGCAGGCCGTGCCCGAAATCCTCGAACGCCTGCTCCTGGAGGCCAAGCGCGGTTTCGCGCTTCCCTTTCAGAACTGGTTCGAGCAGCCTGATTCACCCATGCGCCCCGGGGCAACCCTGCCCATGCCGAGCACTCCGAACGGCATCGATCTCAGCCCCTGGGCCCGGCGCTGGAGCCTGCTCGTGCTGCGCCACTGGTTGCACACCCACCTGGATCTCGAGCTGCCGTGAAGGTTCTGCACGTGATCCCATCGATCAGCCCCCTGCGCGGAGGGCCCTCCGCCGCAGTGTTGGCCATGGTGGCGGCCCTGCGCCAGCAGGGAGTGGAGGCTTCGATCCTCACCACCAACGACCACGGCAACGGTATCGATCGATCCATGCCCCTTGGCTGCTGGTTTGAGCGCGCTGGCGTGCCCGTGCTCGCCTTTGGGCGCTGGAGCCCGCCCCTGCGGCCCCTGCGTGAATTCGCCATCAGCCCGGGGCTAAACCGCTGGCTCGCCGTGCACCTGCGGCACTACCAGCTCCTGCATGTGCATGCGCTCTTCTCCTGCCCCTCCACCACCGCGATGGCGCAGGCGCGCATGGCGCGCGTGCCCTACGTGCTGCGAACCATCGGCCAGCTCAACCAGTGGAGCCTCAGCCAGAGCGCCGGCCGGAAGCAGCTGCTGTGGCGATTGGTTGAACACCGCAACCTCGCCAACGCGGCAGCGCTGCACTTCACCAGCACCGCCGAGCGCGACCAGGCGGCGGCCCTCGCTCTTCCCCCATGCACCTGGGTGCTGCCCCTCGGCGTTCAGCTGCCAGATTTGTCCACCCTGAGCCCGTCGCCGCTTGAGTCAGGCGCAGCTCAGAGCGGCCCCACCTTTCTCTTTCTCTCCCGCATCCACCCCAAAAAACAACTGGAGCGCTTGATCGATGCCCTGGCCCTGCTGCAGAAGCGCCTGCCCCAGGCCCCCTGGCAGCTGCGTATTGCCGGCGCTGGCGAACCCGCCTATCTGCAGCGCCTCCGGCAGCAGGTTGCCCGCGCCGGCATCGGCCACCGTTGCCACTGGCTCGGCTTCCTGGAGGGGGAAGCCAAGTGGCAGGCCTTGCGCCAAGCCGATTGGTTTGTGCTCCCCTCGGCCTCGGAAAACTTCGGCATCGCCGCCATTGAGGCCCTTGCCGCCGGTACCCCGCCGATCCTCAGCCCGGACGTGGCCGTGGCTGTTTCCATTGCCAGCGCGGGGGCCGGGCTGATCACCTCCGCCGAGCCCCAGGCCCTCTCGGCCGTCCTCGAGGCCGCCCTCGCCGGGCCGCCGCCGGAGATGCGGGCCGCCGCCCGTAGCCTTGCGATCTCCACCTACAGCTGGCCGGCCATTGCCGCCCAGCTCCAACAGGCCTACGCCTCGGTGCTGCGGTGACCCTGCTCCTGCTTCTGCTCTTCGCTGTGCTGGCCCTAGCGCTGCTTAGTGGCGACTGGCGCCTCGGTCTGCTGCTCACCGTGGTGATCGGCTTTGCGCAAGACCCGATTCGCAAACTCACCCCTGGCCAGCCCGGCTTGTATGTGGGCCTGGCCCTGGTGGCCTTTGCCGCCAGTGCCTTTGTGCTCTGGCAGCGCCGCCAGGGGCGCTTTGAGTTGCCCCTGATGTTTCCGGCTACGCCGGCCCTGCAACGTTGGCTGCCGGTCTTTGTGATGCTGATCGCCCTGCAGGCATTGCATGCCTTGGCTCGCTGGGGTGGGCCCACCCGCACCCTAATTGGCGTTGGTTTCTATTTTTCCCCGCTGATCGGCCTCTGGGTGGGCTTCCAGCTGGGGCGTTTCCAACCCTTTTTGCGCCAGCTGCTGCAGCTGTATCTCTTTGGCGTGGCAGTGTTTGGTTTCACAGCCCTGCTCGACTATCTCGGCACGGAAACACCCTTGTTTGATGCCGTCGGCGGCGGACAGCTGATCCATTTCCGCTACGGCTTCTTCACCACCGGTGCCATTGGGCTCTGGCGCACCACCGACATCGCCGCCATCCATCTCAGCTTTGGTGCCTGTCTGGCCATGGTGTTTGCCCTCTCCGGCTCAGGCGGCCGCCAGCTCACTGGCTGGCTCTCGCTTTCAGCCGTCTTGGCGCTGATCAGCCTGCTCACCGGCCGCCGCAAGGCGATCGTGCAGGTGGTTGTGTTTGCTGGCCTGTTTTTCTGGTTGCTGGCCCGTTACGGCTCCACCCGCAGCCGCCAGCAGCTCTTTGGTGTGGCCATCTCGGCTGCGGGCCTGGCCTCCCTGGCGTTTCTGCTCGATCCCAGTGAGTTCCTTGGGGATGATTTTGGGGAATATGTCGACCGTGCCGCCACCGCTCCGGGTGATATCTGGGAGCGCTTCAACGCCCTTGGCCTCAGTGCCTTTCTCCGCGGCCTGGAGATCTCCAACGGCATCGGTGTTGGCGTTGGCACCCTTGCCCAAACCGGCAATGCCGGCGTGGCATCAGTCAGCGGCTCAGGCTTCGCGTATGTAAGTGAAAGTGGCCTCGGCAAGGTCACGGCAGAGCTGGGTGTGCCCGGCATCCTGTTGCTGTTGCTGCTGGGTTCGGGCTTGTTTGCTGCCATTCGCCATGCGCTGCGGCTGATGCGTTACCTGCCCCTCTCGACCAGCGTGTTTGAGATCGGCCTGCTGGCGTTTGCCCTCTCCAACCTGCCCTTCTTTTCGGCGGCGGCCGGGGTGTATGGCGATCCCTTCGTGTTGATCCTGTGCGGCATCTGCTTTGGCTCGGTGTTTGCCGTACCTAGCCTGCTGGCCGCCCCTGCGGATGGTTGATCAGGGCCCTGGGCCACGGGCCCTGATCAGCACCATCCAGCCCACCAGCGGCGGCGTTCCAGCCAAGTTGCGCTGGCTTGTGCAGGAGCTCCAGGCCCTGGGCATCGCCCCCACCATCGCCTGGTATGAGCCCTGGAGCGTCTCGCCCCGCCTCTCCATCCCCTTGCGCCGCCTGGGGTCTGCCCTGCTGCAAGGGCAGCGGCCTGGGCTGCAACGCCAGGAGCTGTGGCCAGGGGTGCCGGGCGTGGGGATCGGCAGCTGGCTGCCGGAGCTGGAATTCACCCACTACCAACCCCATCGCCACTGGCGCCAACTGATCCTTGCGGCAGACCTGCACATCGCCGTTACCGGCAATCCCCTCTGCGCCCATCGTTTTCTGGCATCCGGGGTGCCGTTTCTGGCCTGGATCGGCACCCCTTGGCATGGCGATCGGGTCGATCGGGTGCGCCAGTTTCCCGCCCACCGGCGCCTGCTTGATGCCGCCGTGAACAGCCCGGTGCTGCGCCGCCAGGAACGCCGCGTGCTCCAGTCCCAGCAGGGGCACTTGCTCACCATCAGCCGCCGCACCGCCCAGGAGCTCGAGCAGCTCTCCGGCCGCCCCGTGGCGGGGGTGCTCTATCTGCCCCCCGATCCCGAGCTCTTCCACCCCGACCCCGCGGCGCGGGTGCCCTGGCGCATCGGCTTTTCCGGCCGCTACAGCGATCCCCGCAAACAGCTACCCCTCTTGCTCGATGCCCTGGCCCTGCTGGTGCGCCAGGGCCACCCGGTGCAGCTGGAGCTCACCGGTGAACGCGCTGGCCACCCGTTGATCTCCCAGGCGCTGGCCGCCCGCGGCCTGCTGGCTCACGTGCGCTGCCACCCCTATCTGCAGCCCGCCGAGCTGGCCCGGGTGATCCAGCGCTGGGATCTGTTTGTGATCCCCTCCCACCAGGAGGGCCTCTGCATTGCCGCACTTGAGGCCATGGCCTGCGGTGTGCCGGTGGTGAGCACCCGCTGCGGCGGCCCGGAAGACTTTGTGATCCCCGGGCAAACCGGCACCCTGGTGCCCCACGCAGCGGCAGCCATGGCCGCGGCCATTTCCCAAATCTGCGGTGATGCCCCTCAACGCCAGCGGCTCAGCGCCGGCGCCCTGGCCTGGATCGCCGCCCATGCCGATGCCACCGAGGCCCGCCGCCGCTTCCGCCAGCACCTGCGCGCCGTGTATCCAGCCCTGCTGATCCCTGATTCCTGATCCCCGATGCCTGAGCCTGCGGCCGCGCCTCTCGATCTGGTCACCCCGTTGATCCTCACCTACAACGAGGAGGCCAACATCAGCCGCACCCTCGCCGGCCTGCGTTGGGCCCGCCGCATCGTGGTGGTCGACAGCTTCAGCACCGATGCCACCCTCGAGCTGCTGTCTCAGTACCCCCAGGTGGAGGTAGTGCAGCGGGCCTTTGATTCCTTCGCCGAGCAGTGCAACTTCGGCCTGCAGTTGATCCGCACCCCCTGGTGCCTCAGCCTCGATGCCGACCACCTAATCACCCCAGCCTTCCAAGCAGAGCTGGCAGAGGTGGTGGCCGCCGCACCAGCCGAGGTGACGGCCGTGCTCACCCCCTTCCGCTATTGCGTGCAAGGCAAACCGCTGCGGGGCACCCTGTTGCCGCCCCGCTTCAACCTGATCCGCCCCGATGGCGGCCACTACCTAAACGATGGCCATGCCCATCGTTTCCTGCCAAGTAGCCGCACCCTGGTGATGCACCAGCCCATCCTTCACGACGACCGCAAACCCCTCAGCCGCTGGCTGTCCAGCCAGCAGCGGTACCTGCAGCAGGAAACCCACAAGCTGCTCACCACCCCCCACCACCAGCTCTCCCGCGGCGACCGCCTGCGCAAGCGCCACGTGATCGCCCCCTTTGCAGTGCTGGGCCTCTGCCTGATCTGGCACCGCGGCCTGCTCGACGGCTGGCGCGGCTGGTTCTACGCCTTCCAGCGCCTGTATGTGGAAACCTTACTCAGCCTGATGCTCTGGGAGGCCCGCCGTGGTGGCTGACCCCCTTCTGCCCGACTACGGCTGGAGCGAGCAGACGCCCCACACCGAGGCCTACTTGCTGGCACCGCTTCAACAGCTGCTGCGCGAATTTGTGCCCCCGTCCGCTCGGCAAGCGTCTCCGGCTCAATTGCCAGCAGTGCTTGATCTGGGCTGCGGCAATGGTGCGCTTGCAGAGGAGCTTCTTAGCTGGGGCTATGACGCCATCGGCATTGACCCCAGCGCCAGCGGCATCGCCCAAGCCCGCCGGCGCTTGCCATCCATCACTTTCCATCAAGCCACTGCCGATACGGCTGCGATGGCGCAGCTGCAGCTGCCCGCCTTTGATGCAATTGTGAGCACCGAGGTCGTGGAACATGTGTACAGCCCGCGCCAATGGGCGGCAGCGGCCTATGCAGCCCTCAAGCCCGGCGGCGTGGTGATCTGCTCCACGCCTTATCACGGCTACCTAAAGAACTGCGCCCTGGCCCTCAGCGGCAAGCTCGACGCCCACTTCACCGCCCTCTGGGACGGCGGTCACATCAAGTTCTGGAGCCGCCGCACTCTCACAGCCCTGCTGCAAGAGGCCGGCTTCCAGACGGTGGCCTTCCGTGGTGCTGGTCGCTGGCCCTGGCTTTGGAAGTCGATGCTGATCGCTGCGCGTAAGCCCCTGGGTGATCCACCAGGGCCTCACTTCTCCTAACCCCTCACCCTATGAGCACCCTGGCACCCCGCTTCTGAGTGTCTAAGGCCACCTTTATCAAAGTGGCGGAACAAATCCGGCCTGCGCTTTTCGTGCCCCTGGCTCCTCTTGGTGTGTCAGCACTTGCCTGACGCGATAACCTCGCTCCCATAACCCACAACAACCACGATCGCTGGAAAGAGCTTCGGCCCAGTCACGATTGGCATTAGCAGAAATGCTTGAATCGCCCCCCGCGGCTTTTGTGCAGTCAGCGGCGATTGTCGATGGCAACTAAGCAGAGCTTGTGGTGCAACGTTACGTTGCCGCTGCCTTTCGCCCAGCAAGAAAGGGCAACCCATCCCAAGCAGAAAAGCTCCGAAGAGCTTAAGGTCTAATACGCTTTTCAACGCATAAATAAATATCGAGAAGTGGGGCGCACTTGAATGTGAATCGAATCGACCCCAGGCTGCAGTCTAAAACTAAAGAGTGGTAATTTAAAAAGCTTTAATTTTAAATGGATCATTAGGCGGGGGGAGGCCATGAGAGGCATACAAGAAGCCCTCGTGTTGGTACAGTCAAGGTGACGCCAGAAATCAAAAAAATAATAGAAACAAAAGAATCGCTAGGCTTGCGAGGCTCTTGTTATGTTTGCCCACAAAATTAATAACACTTCGTGGTAAGCAGTCTAGTCAGATAAAGCCCCCTGCGATTAGGTTATTCAGAGCTTACTTATGCGTTTAGGCTGAGATTTAGCAGGGCATCCATCGGGCTTATACAATTTCAAGCAGACCATGCCGATTGAGCACATGCAAAATAGCTCGGTTAAAGGTTTTCTATGGGCATATGCTACGCACTCCTTCCGACTGCCCACCAGCGGTAGGCCCACTGAATCCAGCTATCAAATACTTTGTCACTTCAGATCATGATCAATATATTTATTGAACTTGGATAAAAGTCTATAAAGTCCTCAAATCTCAAAAGAATTTTATCCATCCTTTGTTAGCCAATAAGCTCGATGTCGAACAGCAAAACTGCAATCTATCGGCCAGAAATAGATGGCCTGCGCGCAGTCGCCGTCCTCGCGGTACTCATTAATCATCTTAATCACAAAATACTTCCAGGGGGATATCTAGGAGTTGATGTTTTCTTCGTAATTTCAGGCTATGTTGTCACAGCCTCACTGATAAATCGGCTCAACGAAGATTTGCGGATATTTTTGGTAGGTTTTTATCAGCGTCGCTTTCGCAGGCTGCAACCAGCTCTCTTGCTAACTTTTGTAATAACTATTATAGTATTTAATGTTTTTGTTAGCCCTTCAGAAAGTATCTTCCAGGCATCGAATAGAACTGGAATAGCCTCTCTCTT
This sequence comes from Cyanobium sp. BA5m-10, assembly GCF_024346255.1. Classification (NCBI taxonomy): domain Bacteria; kingdom Bacillati; phylum Cyanobacteriota; class Cyanophyceae; order Synechococcales; family Prochlorococcaceae; genus Cyanobium; species Cyanobium sp. BA5m-10. The sequence continues at coordinate 88,093 of NZ_JAGQCP010000005.1, forward strand.
TGGCGTCTCAAATATCTATTTGCTCCGCCAAGCAACAGACTACTTTGCTGTTAATTCTCAGTTTAATCCATTTCTGCATACATGGTCGCTTGGGGTTGAAGAGCAATTCTATCTTGTCTGGCCAATAATCATAGCTGGATGCTCAAGACTTTCGCTTAGCAGCATATGTTTTAAGCCGTCATTACGCTGGTCAATCTTGGTCTTGGGCACTGTTTCGCTTATTGTTTATTTAGCTTTTTCCCTCAAAGGTGATATTGATTCAGCATTCTTTTTGCCTACTGCTCGGCTATGGGAACTAGCGGCAGGATCATATTTGGCTGCCGGGAAAGACATAAGTAAATCAAGCCTTGATTATTCATTAAAACTTCCCTCGAAAGCTTTGCCATTTATGCTGCCTCTGTTGATTTTCACGTTCTTTGCTCCAGATACGATTAAGATTGTCCCCACATTGCTTTGTGTTGCATTTACTTTATTGCTGATTGGCAATGTCCAAAATTCAAGCTCTACTTTCAAGCTTCTTGCAAATCCAGTAGCACAAGCTATTGGAAATAAATCCTACTCTCTCTACTTATGGCATTGGCCAGTTATCGTGACTGCTCGATGGACGATCGGGGTTGGCGTATGGTCATTGGTTCCTATTTTGATTTTGATTACCATTTTTACCCTTTTATCTTATCGAGTAGAGTCATATTTCAGAGCCGCTAACCCTTCTAGGCTTCTTATTTACAATCCTCTAGTTGCCTATCCTTCTTTATCAGTTTTTGCGGCTGCCGGAGCTTTTATTCTACAGGGGGCCTTGCAAGGAAGAATATTTGCTGGTCGACCAGATATTAATTTTACACCTGTAACTGATAGGCAAATAAGTGGAACGCGAATCAACACAGTTAACTGCTTTCGTGAGCCCACCTCTCCGATTAGCAATAGTTCGCGATTTAGTGATTGCTTGTATAAGCCTTTTGCGAGGAGACCAACTATATTCTTTTTAGGCGATAGCCATGCAGACGCAATTACGGCAATAGGGAGTCAGTTGGTTGCTCAGGGAAAGTATAATGTTTCTTTTGTCTCGAGAGGTGGCTGCCCTTCTCCCTACTTCAAGCCATGGGCGAATGATCGCCATAAGCTTGAAAGGTATAAGCTTTGTGATGAACATTACAGATTTGTGATTTCAAAGGTTTTTTCTTTGGTCAGTTCAGGCGACTACGTTGTGATTGTCTCAAATTTTCCTGGTTACCTAAAAGGTTTAACACAAGAAGATTACCCCAAAGCTTTTGCTTCACTTGATATGCAGCTAAATAGGCTTGCAAGGTCTCTGAAAAACAAACATGCAAGCCTAATAGTTTTTAAATCGTTGCCATTCTTCTCTAGTCGCCCTGACCATACTCAGCCAATAACGATTTGCAAAGAAGAATGGTTTCGGCCTCAAAAAGCCATCCCAGACACATGTAAGCCATTTTATATTTCACGCCAGCGCCTCTTGGCTGAGCTTGAGCCAGTCAATAAGATTTTTTCGTTTGCGCAAAAGAGCAATGAAAACGTATACCTGTATGATCCTTTCCCGTATCTGTGCCCTAGTCAGAAAATTAATTGCTCAACACACGATAGATCTGTCTTGTTGTTTACCGACGGCAACCATCTCAGTAATTCCGGCGCCATGTCGATTCTTCCAGGTCTAATGAAATTATTGGATTCTGTATAGTAGGTTTGCAGAGAGCTGGTAATGTTTATACATTTATGGATCACCCTGTCTTTGTGGGCTGTTTTGATATGGTGCTAGCCTTTGCATAATTCGCTACTTATAATGGTCTCTGCTGGCCCCATGCCTCTATTTCAAGTTCGCTCTACCTTTTTCGCAATTGCTTAATAGGTTTTCCCTTCGCTTGATGCAGGTTTTTGCATATAATTGGATTGTAACACAATGCATTGCGTTAGGCTCATGTTCCTTGTTGCCCGGAAATTTGATACGTCCCATAAGTCAATCCGATGCACTTAATATAGCATTGGCGAGTATTTCTTATGTTTTGACTTTTATGCGTCCTTGCTAAAAGGGCGTTAGACTTTATCAAGTTGTTCCTGTTAATGAAATTGATTGGCGCTTTTTGCCAGGTATCTTATTTCATTGCTATGTATAGCGAACCCTCCATCAGCAGCGCCTCGGGGCCTGTATCGCACGTGGCTTCCATCTCGATTAAGTCGGGCCCCTTATAAATGGGGGCATTACGTTTCGCTTGTGGCAGGGGCCTGTATCCCCAGCCTCCACCGTGTTCCTAGGCAACCACGTTGATCGCTCCCGCTCGCATTCGCCAAGTAGCGCGTCCTGATCACGATCGGCAGAGGTGCTTGGATTGCGCAAGCATGGTGCACATCCCTTGGCTCGATTGTCCGAGCATTATGGAGATGTTAGTGGCTAAGCGCTGAGCGCCCGCGGGCCACTAATGGTGAAATGTTGAGTCTTATTGCAAAGACCCTCCATTACTTCACGCCTAAGAGTTCACCACGTCCGAGGCTCTTCCCATATCGAGCACGGCCGCGGTTTAGAAGTATATTGTATGAATGTAGTTGCATTATGCTTTTGTGATGACAAGCAACTGATGTTTTCGTGCAATCGCCCCCTCGACTAGGGGGCGGGTAGCACTCTTGCGTTGCCATTTTCCCAAAAAGGAAGCGGTCAGCAGCCCAGCCCCATTAGCCAGGTAAGCCACCTCTCCATTTACATTATTATAAGCCAGCCACGGCAATATGTCCATACGGTTAAGCATTCATAGATTGAGAGTATATTCCGCGTTCTGGCTCCTCTTGCTATACTTTTATGGGCAAGAAGTTTCTGTTCCTCTTCGGAGACGGCTCCATCGACTGACCGCTCCAAGCAGGATTCTCTTAGATTGCCCCTATTGGGCGCTTTAGAGCAGTAAATTGGCTATTAACACTCTTTCGCTTAAACTGCGTGATATGGTCGATAAGTGTGTTTCGGCAACGCTTCTCTCAAGCCCCGCGGGGCGGTAATCCTTCCACCCCGTGTCACTGCCACCTAAAGAACTCCTTCCCGGCTGCTTAGAGGTAAGTTCGACGCCCAAGTCTACGAACTCTGGGTATCTGGTCACATCAAGAACTCGATCCTTCGCACACTCATGGCTCTGCTGCAAGAGCTCGGCTTATTGGCTGTGGCTTCCTTTCATATGTTTCGCTTTCCTTGTCTATGGAAATCGATGCTGATTGCAATCCGCAATTCTCTGGGGTGAACCTCTCCCGCTGCAGCCCGTGCCCCCGCCATTGCCGCAAGGATCCGGTGCGGCCCGCTCAGCACTGGCAGCTCGCCTGCTCCAGCTCGCCCATGGCTTAGAGAGGAAGTGATCCGTCCCAGCCCATCTGGATCGCCACTGTTCAGGAAGCTGTACGGCCTGTAAGGGTCCAGGGTCTGCTGCAATACGCAATCGAGCAGAGGTCGTAGCCATCCACCTCCACCGGCGCCGGCTGTTTTAATGAACAGTGAACTGATTGCCTCCGATCTTTCGGAACTCGCCGGAGGTCACCTCGCATGATCCAGCAGCTCGATCGCTACAGCACCCCGCCCAGCAGGCACTTAGGTCTCCCTGACTGATCTTGCTTAGAGTTTAGTAATTCTTCCCAGTCGGGCTCGGTCATGCGCAGCACCATCACGGCCCGCGGGCAGACCGTGATCCCGGCCCCCATACGGGCGCGCTTTGCCCTTGGCCCTTCCCAGCTCCTGGAATGGATTGTTGAAGCCGATGGTTCGATTCGGGTGGTGCCGGTCGATCCTTCCCCGGTGAAGGCCTTTCGCGGCATGGGCCGGCGTGGTGGCTCCAGCCAGCGCCTCATCGCTGAGCGAGAGGCAGAACGCCAAGCAGAGCGTTCTGTCATCTCCTGATGGCTGGTTCGCTTGTCCTGCTGGACACCTCAGCCTTGCTCACCCTCCGCGACGACGAACCCGGTGCCGACCTGGTGGAACAGGCTCTCGAGCACACCCAGCGCTGCTACGCCTGTTTCCTCTCCCGCATGGAGGTGCTCTACCGCGTTTGGAAAGACGCAAACGAGCGCGCCGGCCGCCTCGCCTATGAACAGTTCAAGGCTCGCCATTCCCTTTCCGTGGCCGATGCCTTGATCGCAGCGGCGGCCCTGCAGGTTGGCGCCACCCTGCTTCACAAATATCCCGAGTTTCGTGCCATCGCCGATCTACCCCAGGCATGGCTCGGTTGATCCAGCAGCTCGATCGCTACCGCACCCCGCCCGATTGGCAGCCCGGCGCGTCCCTGCCTGTGTGCACCCTCTGGTTCTGCGCCGGTGCGCCCCTGCTCAGCGCCCGCTGGCTGCCCGGCTCCGCCTGGCGCGTGCTGTTGCTGCGCGCCTTCGGGGCCCAGATCGGCAGCGGCTGCCGCCTCAAGCCCGGTCTGCGCGTCAAATTCCCCTGGCGCCTCGTGGTCGGTGACCACTGCTGGCTGGCGGAAGACGCCTGGCTCGACAACCTCGCCCCCATCACCCTCGGCGATCGGGTGTGCCTCTCCCAGGGGACCTACCTCTGCACCGGCAACCACAACTTCCGCTCCCCCAGCTTTGATCTGCGCCTCGGCCCCGTCACCATTGGCAGCGATGCCTGGATCGCCGCCCGCGCCGTACTCGCCCCAGGCACCGTGATCGGCCCCGGCGCCGTTGTAGCCCTCGGCGCCGTGGTGAGCGGCACCGTGCCTCCGGGCGCGATCGTGCGCGGCAATCCGGCGGTGATTGTTGGCGAGAGATAAGGGGGAGTGATATGGGGGCGAGCACGTGGCCGACTGGTTCGAGCTCGACGGCGATGTGCACGTCACCCACGTCGACGGCACCGGCGTGCCGATGGTGCTCAACACCTCCTATGGCCTCCGGTCGACTTCGTCTACAACGAAAACGAACCGATGGTCTGCATCCCTTGCCAAGCCCTCGATTGCATCCTGCGCACCCGCATGGGGCTGCAGGTCGTGAGACCAAGTGTTGCGATGGAGAGCTCGGCAGGCAGTGCGGCACCGGCAGCCCGCCCGGCCCCGCCCCCTGGCGGCTCAGAGCGGAGCCGATCCGTGATTCCACGGATGCCTTGATAGTTCAGGCGTACTATTCTGTTTTCAGAGTTTGGGCTGGCTACGGTGAGTGTTCGACTTGGCCGGCAGGGCTGTTTCGACAGGCAAGGCTGGATCACAGTCTTCGCAGCCATTCTCCTTGGCCTGATCACTCTTCTTACCAGCTACAGCCATGTCGACCTCTTGGGAGCCGCTTCCTTCGATCTACCGCAGCAAGCAGGAATTCCTTGCATCGCTGCCGCCGTGGCGGCGGCCATAGAGCAATAAGTTGGCATCCAACGATCGATACAAGTGTGCGGCAATACGAGCTCGAGCAGAGGATGCTGCAAGACGAGAAAGAAGACGAGCAGAAGAGGAAAGAGGACGCGCTGAGGAGGAAAGGGGACGCTCTGAGGAGGCAAGAAGACGCGCTGATCGAGATCGAGATCTCGCGGCTCGAGCAAGCCAACTCCAGGCTCGAGCGCTTCGAGCGGGAGCACTTGTCTGGCTCGATCCCACCCCCCTCCACCGGCGATTCTTGGAGCTGATCGCTACTGAGCTGGCCGATCTGGCTGGCGGTTCTCCTGGATAATCCAGCAGCTCGATGGCTACCGCCTGGCCAGGCAACCTCGCCCCCATCAGCCTCGGCGATCGGGTGTGCCTCTCCCAGGGCGCCTACCTCTGCGCCGGCAACCACAACTTCCGCTCCCCCGGCTTTGATCTGCGCCTCGGCCCCGGCGCCGTTGTAGCCCTCGGCGCCGTGGTGAGCGGCAGCGTGCCCCCGAGTGCGATTGTGCGGGGCAATCCGGCGGTGATGGTGGGGGAGAAGAGGTAGAGGGGGCCCACCACCACCGGCCAGCTCACCGAAACACCCGATCTGGCAGCAGGGTATGAAGCGTTAGCCAGGGCAAACAGTCGGCCGCAAGAGCGTATCTCTTGGGATACACTGAAGCATGCTCGAAATTCGGGAGACGCCTGCCTATGCCGCGTGGTTTGCTGCCCTGCGTGACCGGACGGCCAAGGCTCGCATCGACATTCGAATCAGGCGTCTCTCCTTGGGCAACTCAGGCGATAGTCGTTCTGTAGGAGAGGGAGTATCAGAGCTACGCATCCACTACGGTCCCGGCTATCGGATCTATCTCAAAAAGCAAGGTGATGCTCTTGTAATACTGCTCGCAGGTGGCGAGAAGAGCTCACAAGATCAGGATATTCGACTCGCCAAGGATCTCGCTCGCAATCTCTAGGAGGCTTCAATGACAAAAACAACCACAGCAATTTGGGATCCTGCCTCGCATCTCTCCACGGCGGAAGATGTCGCAGCTTATTTAGAAGCTGCTCTTCAGGATGGCGATTCTCAGCTTGTCGCAGCTGCTTTAGGGGATATTGCCAGGGCTAAAGGTATGAGCCAAATCGCGCGTGATGCTGGGCTTGGCAGGGAAAGCCTGTACAAGTCTTTATCGTCTTCTGGCAATCCTGAACTCGCAACAGTATTGAAGGTGATTACGGCATTGGGTTTGCAATTGCATGTCAGCTCTACCGACCAGGCGAAGATGGCCGTACGGTGAATGTTCTAGACCGGCAAGGCTGTTTTGGCCGCTTCCATCGCTGCCGCCCTGGCGACGGCCATAGAACAGCAAGTTGGCATCCAACGATCGACAAAGGAGTGCAGCAATACGCGATCGAGCGGGAGCACTTGTCTGGCTTGGTCCCACCCCCCTTCACCGGCGGTTCTCCTGGATAATCCAGCAGCTCGATGGCTACCGCAAGCGATGGTTGCCAGCGCGCGCAAGTTTGGCCAACCCGGCACTGCGGGGCCGATCCTTTAGGGCTTAGCTTTAAAACCATCACGCGATGGCTGAAGGCGGTGGCTGAATGGCTGGTCAACTTGCAGGTGGAGCGGCTCCCTGAGGGCTGTTATCTGGCAACCTGCTCCAGCATTCCTGGCCTTGTTGCCCAGGGACGCACCCTCGCGGAGACCATTGAAATCGCCCGCGACGTCGCCAGGCAGTTGCACGAAGCCCGCCTTGAGCGCAGTGAACACGAAGCCATGCCTGCTCTCGCCAAGTCGTTCGAGCTCCCCGTCGTGCTCAGTGCGTGATGGGACGGCTGTCGGGATATCGCTACCGCGAGGTGGTCAAGCGCCTGAAGCAATTTGGGTTTGCTTTCGACCGCCAGGCTGCCGGCTCGCACGAGATCTGTACCAGGCATCGGGTCAGCGCTACACAACAATCCCCAACCATTCAGGAGATATTCCTGAAGGAACCCTGCGGGCAATCCTGCGCCAGGCCGGCGTGAGCGTCGATGACTTCATCGCGCCTTGAGTCTCCCTTCCCCCCTCCACCGCCGACGGCTGTTTTTGATGACAAGCCTGCAATTGATCGCCACCGAGTTGGCCGGTCTAAACCGTGCTGGTGCGATCGTGCGCGGCAATCCGGCGGTGGTGGTGGGGGAGAGGTAGGGGGGATGTCGTGAAGTGCCATAGGTGCCTCCCATGGCAAAACAGTTCGATGTAGTTGTTGAGGGAGACCTAGAGGGTTTTTACGTTGCGAGTGTGCCAGCTCTTGCAGGTTGCCACACACAGGCACGGTCTCTTGATGAACTCATGGGCCGAATAAAGGAAGCAATTGAGCTTTGCCTTGAAGCTCAAGATAATCAAGCCGATCAACTTGATTTCGTTGGCGTTCAGCGGGTCACAGTTTAGAAGTGTCGAAATATTCGGCCGTAACAGGTAAGGCGTTAATTGTGGCGCTGCGGAAGGTTGGGTTCGGGCCACCGTGATTCCGGTTCATTCTGGGGAATATCTTGGTCCTGGCTTACTGGCCAAAATCCTTCGTGATACTGAGCAAACCAGAGATGCACTAGAAGAGCTGCTTTCTTGAGCAAAGAAGGCCGGTGGAGCGGCCCTCGCCATTCGCTTGAACGGCCTGGCTGGTGGATGGGGCCCGGCAGGCCCATGGAGCTGGCACCACCCGCGTTTTTGTCGTCACCGAGGTGGATCAGCCCCAGGTCGTTGCCTACTACGCCAGGCTCGTCTGAGGGTAGACGAACGCCATGAAGGACAGGGGCTTTTACGAGCACCTGATCCCGGAGTTCCAGCGTTCACCCACCGATCCGGTGCACCTGCTGCTGCTGCTCAAGGACATCCGCCGCACGCTGCGGCGCTGAAGCCGCTGGCCTCGATAGCCTTGAGACTGCATCAGTGGGCAGGTGTCATGGACCATCCCCCAGACCTCGACGGGCCGCTTCCAGACATCTACCGCTCCCGAGAGGCCTTCTTTGCCTCCCTGCCGGGCTGGCGGCGCTTCCTGGCCAAGCTCAACTGGCACCCCATCATTGATCTGATGGTGAAGCGCTATGCCTGGGAACAGGAAGACCTTCGCTTGGACAGGTTGGCCAGCGCGGCGAACAGCCCAACCGGCGACGCCCTCTTGGCCGAGCTCAATGCCGAGCTGAACCGGCGCGGCAGCACACGCACCACCATCACAGACCTGCCAGCGGAGCCCACGGCCCCCCGCCCTGAACAGGCCTGCACAGCACCCTCCAGGCGCAATGCCGTCAAGGCCACCCTGCTGTTGCTGTTGGGCATCGGAATCGCGATCCTGCTGTTCACCTCCCCCTGGTTCTGGCTGCTGCTGCTGGCCGGCTTTGCCGTGTGGGTCGTGGTCGGCTTGCTCGGTTTCATCTGGAAAGCGATCTACGACACCCTCCAGGAAGGAGACCAACCCCCACCCCCCTAATCACTACAGCGCCAATCGCGCCGTGCCAGTCATCAAATATTGAATCGCCTCCCGTCCCCGGCGGGGCAAAGCCTCAACGGCGCCGGCCTCAATCAACTGCTGGAGGGTCTGCGACACCGAGGGTTGCTTCACCTGCCACAGGTCCACCAGCTGGGCCTGGGTCTGGGTCGAAGCCGAATCCTCCTTCGCCCAGCCCAGCAGCCGCTCCCAGGCGGTGTCGCCCAGCTGCTCCTGTAGCTCGGCCTGGTTTCGTTGCCGCAGTGTGAGCAGCAGGTCGTCCAGCCCCACTGGCGTCACCTCGGCCCCTGCGCTGGTGAGCCCCAGCAGGGCTGTGATTCCATCCTCCAGGGCTTTCAACAGGCCGCGCAGATCGCCGCGGAACAGCTCGTAGAGCCGCTGCACCACGGCAATGTCCACGGGGGAACGCCAGGGGCTGCTCGGATCAAGCTGCAGCGCCTCATACCGATTGGCCAGCAACTGCTCCACATCCCTCAGCGCTAGCGGCTCCAGCACCACCGGATTGCTGAACACCGATCTGATCTGGGTATGGTTCTGCACCACCGTGCGTACGGCATCGGTGGTGCCCACCACAATCAGATGCAGGCCGTCGTGCAGCAGGGCCTGATCGCGGATGCCCCGCAGCAGATCCGCCGCCCGCGACGCGTCTGCCTCACTGAGATTTTCGAGGTTGTTGAGGTGCAGCACGATGCCGGGGGCGCCCTGGCCGATCGCGTAGCGGAGCAGGTCGCGCAACACCCGCGGACCATCCAGCAGCAGCGCCCCCGGAGGCGTGGCCACGCTCTCGCTCTGGCTGCCGCCGCGCAGGCGGATGCTGCGCACCAACTGTTGGGCGGCCTCCACCTCGGGTCCCGCTGCCGTTGGGCAGTTCGCCAGCACGGCGTCGTAGACGCCGGAGAGCAGCTGGCCGAGCAGGTGTTCGCTGGCGCCTTCGGCGTTGATCGGGATGATCTCGTCGGAGCTCCAGTAGCCCCCCGCCTGGGCATCAGCCTTCACCGTTTGCACAAGAGTGGTTTTGCCGATGCCCGGGCGGCCTGCCACCGCCTGTCTAGAGCTGGCACTGCTTCCGATCGTGGTGAGCAGCAGCTGCCGCTCCCGTTGCCGGCCCACAAACAGGCGCAGCGGCGTGGCCTGCGAATCCGCCCGCAATGTGGCCTGGAAGTAAGGGGAGGAGCGCAGGTTGTACAGGCTCCAGAGGTTTGGCAGCGCCATGGTGCGACGTATTGGCAAAGAGCTGCGACCAGCCAATACTGGTCATGTATTGGCTGATCTGGCAATACAAAGCCGGCGCCTGGCCCGGCCTGATCACGGTCCAGCAAGGAGCCGACCCGTGATTCCACGGTTTGGGCTGGCTACGGGCCACCGCTCCTTTGATTCCTTCGCCGAGCAGTGCAATTCGGCCTCAGCCTCGATGCCGGCCATCACATCACCCCCGCCTTCCAGCGCATGGTTGTGGAAACTTGATGGTCTGAGGCGCCACCCCAGGAGTCGTTCCGGCTGCACTTCGTGAGGCCAGCTGTTGCGATTTAGAGCCCGCCAGGCAACGCCGGCACCAGCAGCTCGCCCGGCCCAGCCCGCCCACGGCTCAGAGCGCCCATCCGTTTTTCCCTTTTTATGCTTTTATGCGCGTAATAGGCGTTTGCAATCGAGGCAGCTACAGCCAGGCACTCCTGGTGTGCGGGTTTCTGATTCTGTACGGGTGAATGTCAGGCTTCAACGTTCAGGCTGGATCGCGAGCTATGGCCAGCTCGATCCCACCCCCGCCCTGCTCGCGGCTCGTGAATGGGTTCAGCAGGGGCACGTCAAAGCGGCTGAAGTCGCCCACGTTGCGGGTGCCCACCGTGAGCTGGGCCATCCAGGGTGAGGATGTTGAAGGTGGTGCACACCTGATCGAGCCAGCGCTCGATCTCACCGGCTTTTGCGGAGTCCTGTTCGCGGGTGCATTCGATCCCGGCCTGGATCTCACCGATGGTCACGCTGGCGAGATGGAGCTCGGCGTCGGCGACACTCTCAATCCAAGCGACGACGCCGCCATGGGGGCGCTGCCTGCGCAGTTCAGAGACCACGTTGGTGTCGAGCAAAAAGGCCATGCTCTACAGCTCCGCCACAGGCCGGCGGCGGGCGCCACCACGGGCTGGCACAAGCTCCTCCGTGCGCGCATCCGGGGCCAGCAACAGTTGCTTGAGGCTGGGCCTGACGGCAGCCTGCAGCCGGTTCCATTGCTCGATGGGCACCAGCACCGCGGCTTGGGTGCCGCGCCGCGAAACCACCTGGGGGCCCTCTCGCTGGCAGGCGTCGAGCAATTCACTGAAGCGCGCTTTGGCGTGCTGCACAGGCCAGACCCCCATGTGGATCCACTTTCTGACTAGTTATCAGACTGGTCTCGGCATCATGAGGCGCTGCCAGCCGCCAGAGCTGTTGGCGACTCGTCACCACCATCCAGGCGGTGGTGGACATGCAGAGAGGGCCTCACGGACGTTGAGCTCATCGCCAAATCCGGCTGATCGCCATGATTCAGCAGCTCAACCGCACCCGCACCCCGCCCGATTGGCACCCCGGCGCCTCCCTACCTTTGCGCAGCCTCTGGTTCTGCAGCGGTGCCCCCCTGCTCAGCTCCCGCTGGCTGCCCGGTTCCGCCTGCCGCCTCAAGCCCGGCCTGCTGGCTGGCGGAAGACGCCTGGCCAGGCAACCTCGCCCCCATCAGCCTCGGCGATCGGGTGTGCCTCTCCCAGGGCACCTACCTCTGCGCCGGCAACCACAACTTCCGCTCCCCCGGCTTTGAACTGCGCCTCGGCCCCATCCGGCGGTGATTGTTGGCGAGAGATAAGGGGGAGCGATAGCAGGGGAGGTGATTTGCCGGTCGCCCTAGTCTTATGACCATGGTCATGGCGCACGGTTTATGCACGCCTCCCCCGCACCGCTTCCGCAGGATTCACCAAAGCAGGTTTCGAAGTCCCACTTCAAAACCCATGCCCTTGCGTTGTTCCGCCTGGTGGAGGCCACCGGCCAACCGCTGCTGGTGACCAACCACGGCCGCCCTTGCGTCGAGGTGCGCCCCTATCGGCCAGCTCCTCCCACTGACCTTGATCCGCTGGAGACCCTGCGCGGTTCAGTGCTCCGCTTTGACGACCCCTTCGAGCCCGTGGTCAATAGCAACGACTGGAACGAGCTGGCGTGATCCTGATCGACACGCATGTGCTGATCTGGTGGGCTGATGGGAGGTGGCCATGCTGGTGAGCCGTGGGCGGCTCGCCCTCGGCCTCGATGTGGAGCGATGGCTGGCGGTACTGGCCTCCCATCCAGCCGATCGCTTCCTCGTGGCCCAGGCCCGAGCATTGGCCATCCCCCTGATCAGCGCCGATAGCAAGATCCGCTCCCATACCCATGTGAACAGCCTCTGGTGAGCGCTCAGCCTGTGTTGATGCCAGCCTCCCTATTGGTCGTCGTTCCAACGCTCAACTCCCACGCCCTGCTGCTGGGCTCCACCCTCCCGCCTGGTCCGCTACGCCCCCGGCTTTCGCCTCCCCCCATCGCCCAAGCCCTCGCCACCGAGGTGCAAGACCTGGAGGATCGCCTCCGGATCCTCGACGCCCTGTACATCCCCACCCGCTATCCCGATAGCCTGCCTGAAGGTGCTCCCACGGACCACTTCGGCCGCCTGCAAAGCCAAGACGCCCTCCGCCATGCCCGTGCGCTCGTTGACGCAATCAGTTCTGCGCTGGCCCCGGCCTGAGCAGGTGCTGCAGGAGGTTCAGGCCTGGGCGGACGTTCAGCGCCGCCAAAGGCCCAGCCTCCAGCGTGTCGGCTTGTTCGGCAGCTATGCACGGGGTACGGCGTCTGTGGGCAGTGATCTGGATCTGCTGCTGATCGACGCCGCCGCCGCTGGCCCCCAACATCAGCGGCTCCAGTACTGGCCGCTGGCAAGCCTGCCCCTCAGCTGTGATGCCCTTATTCTAACACCGGCCGAACTGCAGGCGTTGCTCTCAGGTGACAGCCGCATGGGCCACGAGCTGCAGCGCGATCTGCGCTGGCTGCCATCGCCGGCGCCTGGGGGCCCTCAGGCGCTCTGAGCTCCATAGAAGCGCCTCTCCCCTCTCCTCAGCTGGTTCTGCAGGGAAAACCAGTCTGCGCTCTGTGCCTGCCGGCGATCCGGCCGCCGCCGCCGCTCTAGCCGCTGCGCCACCGGCACCAGCGAACAGTTGGGGCCAGCAGCCATGGAGTTGTTGAGTTGAAACACTGATAGCACCACCCGCTCGCGGATCTCCGCGCTGCTCAAGCCCGCATTCCAGCGCCAGTAGGTCATCCATTCGCCCCTGCCTCACTGGACAGCTTGGATCGGATTTAGGCCGCTCCCCGAGAGCTGTTACGGCTGCTTACATACCGATCCCTAGTCAAGCCAAGGGCTTATGCATATTCTGCATATTATAGTCGGCTAAATCCTGCGCTGTTTATTATAATTTGAGGCCTCCCGGGTCGTGCCGGGGGCCAAAATTTTTGTCGAGGCACTGGCATTTTTGTGACGGTTGCTACCTGTTTCTTGGTAGGGCGTCGATGTACTATTCAAAGTAGTTTGCTTTTAGCTGTTAATTGCTGTCTGTGGCTAAGGTCTCCAGCAAAATCAATTTCCCCTGGTTTGTTGTTTGCTGAGAGTTGGCTGAGATTATTCCTTTCGATTGGCTGTGAGATTGCTTGGCGCTCTCCTATTCCCAAGATAATCTTGTTCGGCCCTTGTTGCCCCTGCCGAAGGCGTCTGTTTTTATTGTGAATATCGGGCGTTTGTTGCAGAAATTTCAGTCGCGTTTGCGTTGGCGTGCAAGCCGTAGCAGCTTTAGCCGCGTCACGGTGGTGAGCCAGTTTTTTCCACCCGATTACGCCGCCACCGGCCAGCTGCTCGACGACCTCACCTCACGCCTGGCTGCCCGCGGCTTGCAGATGCAGGTGCTCACCGGTCAGCCCGCCTATGCCTATTCGCAAGACAGCGCCCCGGCAATCAGCTTTGAGCCCAACCGCTGCATTCGCCGCACCTCCGTTACCCGTCTCTGGCCCCAGCAGATCCGTGGCCGTGCCGTTAACGGCGTGCTCTTCTGCCTGCGCATCTCCCTGCGCCTGCTGCGCTACGCCCGCCGCGGCGATCTGCTGCTCTGCACCTCCGAGCCGCCCTACCTGCCCTTAGTTGGCTGGCTGCTCTACAAGCTCACCCGCACCCCCTATCTGGTGCTGGTTTACGACTTATACCCCGATGTACTCGCCGAGCTCGGTGTGCTGCCCAGCGACCACTGGCTGATGCGCCTTTGGCGACGGCTCAACCGCTGCGTCTACGCCGATGCCCAAGAGGTGATCGTGTTGAGCGAGCCCATGGCTGAGCGGCTGCGGCGCCACTGCCCAGCCGTGGCCGACCGGCTGCATGTGATTCCCAGTTGGGCTGATCCAGCCGAGATTCAGCCCCTCGCTAAGAGCAGCAATTGGTTTGTGAGTCGCCACGGCTTAGAGCACTCGTTCACCGTGCTCTATTCCGGCAACCAGGGCCGTTGCCACGACCTGGTCACCCTGCTCGGTGCGGCCCTGCTGCTTAAGGACGAGCCCAGCTTCCAGTTTCTGTTTATCGGTAAAGGGCCCCAGCACCAGCGG
>NZ_JAGQCP010000050.1:0-17070 GCF_024346255.1 Cyanobium sp. BA5m-10
TGTACCAGCAGCGATCGGAAGGCGAGCTTAGGCGTCTTAGGGCTCAGCGCACCGGCTTGGGGGTGATTGGATCGCTGGGAAAGTCGATGCCGATTATTTCGTTGTTGGCGTTAAGGATCACAAAGAGTGAATCGCTAAGTCGATTGAAATCGGTATTGACGAGTACAAGACGCTGGTCGCCGCCGCCCTCGGCCACCACAGCCTTGCGGATCCGTACAAATTCGCCGGTTTGACGTTGGAGCTGCTGCCAGCGCACCTGCAGGCTGCTCGCGGAGATTTCCTTCTGCAGTGACAGGCTCAAAAAGCTGCGCGCTGAGATGAACTGGCCACTGCTTAGGGCGGTCACAAATCTCTTGGCAACCGCGCCGGGTGCCTCATCGGTTACATCCAGGTGGTAACCAGCGAGTTTGCCTTCGGGGTTGAGCACGATGAACAGCTCTCGCTTGCCCATGGTTGTGGTGATGCTGGCCTCAACGGTGGTGTTGCGCAAACCCCCTTGCACGCTGAGCAGGGTCCAGCTCAACAGTTTGGGCTGGGTGCGCATTGTCTCCGCCACCATCGAAGGGCTGCTAACCGCCTTGAGTTCCTCTGAGAATTGGCTGTAGCGCAGGTTGGGATTGCGGCTTTTAACTGCTGCCAAAATCCGATTGGCTGCATCGCGGGCGGCTTCGACGCTGAGGGCTGGACGATCCACACCACCGCTCTGGCTCTGGGCCAAAGCCGCACTGCCTGATGTTCCTGGCACTGCGGCCATGGTGATGCTCAGGCCGGTGGCCAGCGCAAGCATGCCGAGAGCCATGCGGCTGAGGGCCTGGGGCTGTTGAACAAAGCGCAGGTAGCGCAGCGACATCGCAAAAACAAACATTTGGATCAGTGTGCCCCAAATTTGCCGCCCAAGAGGGGCAGCAGCTGCAATTGGGAATCAGCCAGTTCAAGCTCCAGCGTGATGACTCGATGGTGCGGGCCGGTAGGCCCGAAGGTCTCGAGGCCATCTCCGGGGTTTACGGCAATCTGCGGCCAGGCCGCTCCCGCTAGGGAGAGTCGCAACCGTTCCCCGGGGCAGAGCTCAGCTAGCAGGGGCTGCAATTGAACTCGCAGCAGCTTTTTTTCGCCTGCTAGCTGCTGCGTCCTGGCCACACCCGTGCTCAGTTGGAGCACCCTTCCCTGGGGATCAATCACCGAGAGAGCTGCACAAAGATCAAAGCTGGGTTGGTCGGCCCGCACAGCAATGGTCAATAGGGGCCGTCCTTCCAGCTCCAAGGGCGTGCTGAGTGGGGCACTGGTGAAGCAGATCACATCACTACGGCGGTCCAGGTCGCCGCGTTCACACGGGCCTGGATCGAGGCCAAGGTGGCCGCCCCGGCCTGGAACTGGTCGCCAGGGATCGTGCACTAGGGCGACCTCGCCGCTGCCAAATTGATCGAGCAGCAATTCGCCCTCCTCCACGTCGATTGTGGCCAGGCCACGACTACGTAGCCCCCAGCTCAGGTTGCTGCTGTCTGAATTGGGGGGCCGCCAATGGAGGCTTGAGTTCTTGCCGTTTGTAAGGGGGTCTTTTTCGAAAAGAACTGCAGCGCTGAGTTCTTCTGTAGCGGCTTGATTCTGAAGATGGTGCTGAAAGAAGGCCAGTTGCAACCGATCAAGGCCGCCGTTCCAGTCGAGGTGGGTATAGGCACCAATGCGGAGCAGCGGCGAGCCACCTGCAGCGCTAGCAAGTGCAAAGAGGTTCAAGATGCCGCGCAGATGGGGGTCGTACCAGCCACCTATCAGCAGCATCGGGCGCTGCAATAGAGCTGCGACTGGTTGGTGGCTAACCCACCTAGGGGCCTCGCTTGCCGGCAGCTGCAGCCAGCGGCAGGCCATGCCTTGGGGGTCATGGCGCTTGAGCAGGTCAAAGCCTTCAGCCAGAAAGTCGCCCGAGTCGAGGCTGCGGCGAATCGCTTGCCAGCCGGCATCGTCCCCAAGTTTCTTGCAGCGAAGGGCTGCCAATTGCAGTCCCCAGCCGAGGCCTAGGGCCCACCAGTGGGCTCCTCCTTCGCAGGCCCAGTCACCGCGCTCGTCCAAACCAGCCATAGCCGGTGCCAGGCAGTCGGGAATAGCCCCTGGATCGTCGCTTAGTAGTTGGGTCAGGCCTTGGTATGAAAATCCATAGCAACCAACTCTTCCGTTACTGCCTTCAAGTTTGCGAACCCAGCGGATGGTGTCTGCCCCATCGGATAACTCCTGCTCGAATCCTTGGAACGTCCCCTGGGAAGCACCTTGACCGCGCACATCCTGAACAACTACCAGAAAGCCATGGGCTGCGTACCAGCTGGGATGGGCATAGGTAATAGTTGAGGCGATCGCTCGGCCGTAGGGCTGTCGCATCAGCAGCACCGGCCATGGTCCTTGGTCTGCTGGTTGCCAGACTCGGCTGATCAGCTGGGTGCCATCCCGGCAATCCATGGCCTCGTCTCGCCAGCGAACCTGCAAAAGGTTTGGCGCCGGGCTGCTCACTCAGCGCACATCGGGGCAATAAAGCCCAATCACATAGGTGATAAGAACCTCAGAATCCATGGGGCTGAGGTTTTCTTGGCGGGCGATCTGGCTCACGGCCGAGCTGGATGTGGCGGAGAGCGCCTGGGCGTTGAAGCCCTGAAACTGGCTGCAAAGCGCCTTTGCCCTCGCAGGGTTTTGCTTCACGGACTCAAGCAATTGGGATTGGGCCAGGGCAGGTGACCAAAGGACTGCCAGGCTGATCAGCAGCAGCGGCACCAGGCCGAAGATGTAACGGCCGCAGGTCGAATTAATGGGGGGGGAGTGGAGATTTGACAACGTATGCAGCCCCAAAGCTTCTCCATTTGAGCCACCAGGGGCGTCGGCTGGTGGCTGCTCTGGATCAGTTCGTGGGGCGGCGCTGAGCGCGCCGGATCCATTCGCTCAAGGTGGTCAGATCGAGCAGGGGGGAGGCCATGCCGGTGAGGCTTCGTTGCAGCCGGCCCATCTGTACCAAGAGTTGGTGCGGATCACTGGCCGCCAATCCAGCCCTGCTAGCGATACCGGCGTAGAGCAGCAGGGCGGCTTCTGCCGGCTCGAGTCCTACCTCCACCACTAGCCGGGCCTGGCCCCGAAGCTTGATCAGCCGGGCCTCGCTGGCGCCGCCGCTGCGGCCGAGCCGGCGCAGGTCCTGGTCTTGGAGACCGGCGAGTTGGGGCCAGTCTTCGATGCCGGCTAGCTCCAATTGGCGTTGTTCACGCTGAAAGTGAATCGGCAGTTGCCACATGGCTAGGGCTGTAGCTCAACATCACCACTTGTCAGGCTGCGGGTGGCTTCTGCCAGCACCACTGGCTTGCTGAGCCCTGGGGCCACCGTCTCGACCCGGCGCAGTCGCACATGCACCAGGTTGTCGGCGCTGCTGCGGCCGCCACCCCTGAGGTTTTGGGCTACTTGCTGAATGGTGGGTGCGGCGGCCCCATCCGCTAGGTCGTCTGGCGCTGCTGCCACCACCAGGGCGATGCCGTTGTCAAACACCACTGGCACGCTCACGGCCCCAGCTAGCTGCACCCGAGGGGTGTAGCTCACCGCAAAGGCCAGGCAGGAAACGGCGAGCAGGGCCGTGAAGCTGGTGACACCAACCAGCCGAAAGCGAATCCCCCAGCGGCTCAAATAACCAACAATCGTGGTCAAAGCCAGGACCCCACTGGCGGCCCCCAGCCATTTGCCCGCTGTGAGCAGGATTGGATCAGCGGCCATAGGGCTGGATGTTTGGGATAGTGCCTTTATATTGCGGCCGTCGCAGGGGTGGCAGCCCACGGGAATGGCGGAGTTGCCAGAACAGAACCCTGGGCCAGTCCCCGCTTCGTCGTCACTTGCACCCCCACCCTGGCCTCAGGGCCAGGGCAGCGTCCGCTTGCTGGCGGCGTTTACGGGCGGCTGCGGTGCCCTGATTCTGTTGGTCTGGGGCGGGAATCAGGCCTTGAGAAAGCTCTACGAGCACTGGAGACCTCGGCTTGAACAGCCGCTCAGCCAGCTTGCTGGCCATCCCGTTGAGCTTGGCGAATATCAGGGTCTCGGTTGGGGTGGTCTGCGCATTGGGCCCAGTCGCATCGCCCCTGGGCGGCTGGATGGCTCCTCAGTCTTGGTGCGTTCGGTTTTGGTGAGCGTGGATCCGCTAGCCAGCCTGCGCAAGCGGTTGCCCGTGGTGCATGTGGGCTTGGCTGGTGTGCGCTCTGAGTTGCGGCGCAACTCTCAAGGTCAGTATTGGGTGCCAGGGCGGCTTGCTGTAGGCACCAAGCCGCCGCGCCTGGATCTCAGGTTGCGCCTGGTGGATCCCGCCTTGCTCAACCTGCAGCCTTCCGGTACGAGCCTCCGCCTCACGGGCCGTGGTGCAGTGCGGCCCCATCGCCGGGAGGTTGAACTGGCGGCTTGGCTGCGCTCGGAGGTGGCCGCTGGCGAGCTGGCCATGGAGCTTCAGGGCAATTGGCAGAGGCAGCGCTGGGATGGAACCCTGCGGGCAAAGGCCTTGCAGCTAGCCCCGCTGCAGCGCCTGTTAGGCCTGCCTGGTCAGCTTGCGGGTCGCGCAGATGGCACGTTCGCCTTGGCCTGGAAGGACCGCCAGCCCTTCTGTCGAGGTGGAGCCCAGCTGCGCCAATTGCGCTGGCGGCCTGCGACCGGCGTATCCCGACTGGAGTTGCCATCCAGCCAACTGCGCTGCAGCGGTCAGGCGCTCGAGTTGGACCGCTCTGCTTGGCGCTGGGGAGCACCGGGCAGCAAGGGCCTGCAGGGCACCCTGCGGCTTGAGGGGCTGTGGCAGCGTAACCAGCTTCAGTTGCGCCAGTTTGAGCTGGCCCGCGGCCGCTCCTGGCTAAAGCTCAAGGGGAGCTTGGCCAGGCGTTTTGATCTGACGGGGCAATGGCAGCTCTGGCCCGGTGACCTTCCCCTGCAAGCCGGCACCCCCGCCTGGGTGTTGAACCAGCAAGTTGGCGGTTCAGTGACGGCCAGGGGGCCGTGGCTCCTGCCCCAGCTCCAGGCCCGCTTTGGTCAGCCCAGTAACCCGTTGCTGGGTCGCTGGGATGCGGTTTTGGATTGGCGCGACAAGCGCCTAGTGCTGCAGCGTTTCAGTAGTGCCCACCTCTCCGCCCGTGGCGTGTTGCCCCTGGGCCTGCGGGCCGGTGAGGGGCTGGTGCCAGGTCAGCTCGATCTCAACTTGGAGCTGCAGCGCTACCCCCTCGAGCGGCTCGATCTGCTTGTGGGCACCCAATTGCAGGGAATCTTGCAGGCCACTGGCCGGGTTCGGGGCCCTCTCAAAGCCTTGAAGCCAGACCTGGATCTACGGATCGACCAGCCCGGTGCCGGCCCCCTCAGCTTGCGGGAAAACTGGCAAGGCCAGTGGTTTGGTGATCCGGCTGGTGGTGGGCGCCTACGCATGCAAGCCCTCGCCCCAGCGCCGCTGGGGGTGCTGGAAGCCCGCCTCGATTCCCGTTGGGTCCCCCGTGCAGTTCGCCTTGACCGGGCCGGCGGCACTCTGGAACTCAACGGCAGCCCTCGGGCCTACCGCTGGCAGTCATCCCAGTTGCCCCTCGATGGATTGCAGCTAGCCCTGGGGCCAAATTCGAGGCGACAACCCCTGCAAGCCCGGCTGAGCGGTCAGGGCCTGCTCGAACTCCAACCCCTGGCCTTTAGCGGTAGCGCCCAGCTTGATCGGCCGGTGTTTTTGGGCGTCTGGGGGAAATCGGCCCAGGCGAATATCCGCTACGCCAAGCGTCGCTACTCAGTCCAAGGAGCTATCTCTCCCCTTGCTGGGGGCAACCTTGCCATCGATTGGAGTGGCGTGTGGCATGGCGCCTTCCGAGCCCGCCTTCAGGGTGAGCGATTACCGCTGCTGTTTTTGCAGCAGTTGGTCAGGGCCTGGCCCCAGTGGCGCGGAGGGAGCGCGCCGATCCTGGGCCGGGCCAGCGACATCGGCACCCTGCTTATCGATACCTTTAGCGGCAGCATGCAGGACCAGCTGCGGGCCCTGGAGCTTGCTAGAGCTCGCCTGAGCTCTGCCAGGCTGGAACGTGACCGGCAAAGCAGTCCCCAGGAGCGGCTGCAGCGGCTGGCAGGTCACATCGACGCAGACCTGCGCCTTGACGGAGCCAGCCTGCTAGAAGCCCGCGCCGACCTCCAGGCCCGCGCCCACCTGTGGTTGCCTGAGGCAAACCAGGACCAGCCCCTTACCTCTGTGCCGGTGCTGGTGAAGTTCACCGGGCCCCTGCGGCGGGGGGCTGGCAATTTCAGCCTGGCTGACCTGCCCCTTGAGCTGTTGGCGCTGCTTACCCCTGTGCCCGCCGGATTGCGGGGCCGCCTATCTCTGCAGGGGCGCTACCGCCTCGGCACTCCCCAACCTGAGCTTGCCCTCAACATCAGCCTGGTTGATGGCTACCTAAGGGAAACGGCTTTGGTGCTGGAGCGGAGCACCATTCAGCTGGAGCAGGCCAGGCTGCTCCTCGATCTTTCTTTGCGGGCGGCCGGGGCTTCAAGCAGCGTCGAATTGGCGGGTGTTGTGCCCTTAGATCCGGGGAAGCAGGGTCTTGAACTGCGCCTGGCTAGTCGTGACGACGGCTTGCGCTTCCTGGCTGGGCTTGCCCAGCCTGCCCTGCAGTGGAATCAGGGCAGCGGCGACCTGCAACTGCTTGTGCGCGGCAGCGTCAGAGAGCCGATCGCTAACGGATTTTTGCGTTTCCGGGGTGCTCAGTTGCAGTTCATCGGCCAAAAGGTTCGTGACGTCGATGCCACCGTGCTGTTCGACTTTGAGCAGCTTCTGCTTCAGGAGTTCAACGCCAAGGTGGGAGATAAGGGAGTGGTGCGTGGTAGCGGAAGCCTGGGGCTGTTTCGCCCTGAGGCCACCGCTGATGGCAAAGACGCAACCCTGAAGGTAGAGCTTGAAAAGGTGCCCTTTGCCATGTCTCGGATCAAAGCTGTGGCTGATGGGTCCCTTCAAATCGGAGGCAGCGTTGCTGCCCTAGATATTGGCGGGGAGCTGGCTATATCCCGGGGCAGCGTCAACGTTCAGCCGGCCCGACTGGCCAGTGAAGCCAATCTTGCGGCACCGGTAGCTAGCGCTGCTGAATTGCTCGAATCCCGCTGGAATTACGACCAGCCCTTGGTACTGCTCGGTCCCGATGTGGAGAGCAACGCTAGTGAGTCCCTGCGTGCCGCCGTACCTAACGCCAGCTTTGTGGGTTTCGATGACCTGAAGCTGAAGCTGGGTCCCGACCTGAAGGTGGGTATACCCAACCTGGCAAGTTTTGGTACCAGTGGGCTGCTGCGTCTCAATGGACGGCTGGATCCGAGCCTGCGCTTGCAGGGTGTGGTGAGGTTGCTGAACGGCCGACTCAACTTGTTCACCACCACCTTTGGACTCGACCCCGAATCTCCAAACGTTGCGGTGTTCACACCCTCCATGGGATTGATTCCTTTTCTTGATATCTCCCTGCGAACCAGGGTCTCCGACAACCTGCCGAGCACCAGTGGTATTGGGACCGCCGGCAGCCTGTCGTTGCAAGACTTTCAGGCGGCTGGCGCCACCAACTCCCTCGACCAGCTCAACTTGGTGCGGGTTTTCCTGAGTGTGAGCGGCCCGGCGGACCGGCTTGCCGACAACCTGGTGCTGCGCAGTTCGCCACCGCTCTCGGAAGATCGGCTACTGGCCCTGATCGGCGGCAATACTCTGGCCGGCCTGGCGGGATCGGCAGGCGGCACTGCTCTTGCCACCGCCCTAGGCCAAACCCTGCTCTCGCCCCTGCTCGGCACCCTCGGCGATGCCTTCGGCCAGCGACTCAGCTTTGCCCTTTATCCCACCTACGTGAACCAAGGTGTCGCCAGCGGCGCCGAACGTCGCTCAGGCCGGGTGCCGCCCCAGCTGGTGCTGGGAGCGGAAATAGGTCTTGATCTCACGGAACGCTTCAATGCATCCGTGTTGGCTGCCCCCAACCGCTCCGACGTCCCGCCCCAATTAAATCTGAATTTCAAGGCCTCAGAATTGCTCAACCTGCAAGGGGCCGTCGACGCCCAGGGTGCCTGGCAGACCCAGTTGCAGCTGTTTTTCCGCTTCTGAGCTTGTTTATTTCGATGCAGCGATTCCGATGAACCAGTTGATCGGGGTGGATCTCGGTGGTAGCGCCATCAAGTTGGGGCGCTTCAGCGAAGCCGGCGATCTGCTGGCGGAGCTGCAGGTGCCTACGCCCCAGCCAGCGGTGCCTGGTGCAGTGACAACGGCGATCGTGGCGGCGGTGCAGCAACTAGATCCTCAGCGGCTGGCCGATCGGGTTGGGGTGGGCCATCCCGGGCCGAGCGACCAGGCCGGCCGGGTGGCGCGCATCGCCATAAACCTGCCGGGCTGGCTGGATGTGCCCTTGGCTAATTGGCTCGAACCACTGCTGGAGCGCCCCGTGACCCTGGCAAATGACGCCAACTGCGCCCTGCTCGGTGAGCACTGGCTCGGGGCGGCCCGCGGAGTTAGCGATGTCTTGCTGCTCACCTTGGGCACGGGCGTGGGCGGAGCGGTGTTGCTAGATGGCCAGTTGTTTACAGGTCATCGGGGGGCGGCCGCCGAGCCCGGTTTGATCGGCCTAGATCCCGCTGGTCCGCCCTGCAACAGCGGTAATAACGGCTCACTGGAATCCTTCTGCAGTCGCCGTGGCTTCGATCGCCTCTCCAGCCTGGATCCGGCCGAACTCTGCCGCCGGGCCACTGGCGGCGATGGCGAAGCCCTGGCGGTGTGGCGGGCCTATGGCCAGCTGCTGGGGCAAGGTTTGAGCTCGCTGCTTTATGTGCTCACGCCGGAGCTAGTGCTGATTGGTGGTGGCCTCAGCGGCGCCAGCGATCACTTCCTGCCAGGGGTGTGGCAGGAGGTGGAGCAGCGGGTGCAGGCAGCCAGCCGGGAGGGTCTGACGATTAGTCGCTGCAGCCTTGGCAACGGAGCCGGCCGGCTGGGGGCGGCTCGCCTGGCGCTGCAACGTTTGGCGCCCAGCTTGGGATGATGGCTTGATGATTCCTGATCCCTCCCCAGACCTGCTGGCCCGGGCGGCCCAAGTGCGCCGCTGCGCCATGGCTCTTGGCCAACTCGACGATGGCCAGCGCCGTCAGGCCGTGCTTGCCATGGCAGAAGCCCTAGAGCAAGGCAGTGAAGCCATTTTGGCCGCCAACCAGGCCGATCTTGAGGCCGCTACCGCCGAGGAGCTGGCGCCGGCGCTGGTGGCCCGGCTCAAGCTCGATGGTCCCAAATTGGCAGGGGCGATCGCGGGTGTGCGCCAGGTGGCGGAGCTTGCCGATCCGGTTGGCCGCCGTCAGCTCCACACCGAGCTAGATGCGGGGTTGGTGCTGGAGCGGTTAACGGTGCCCCTGGGGGTGCTGGGCGTGATCTTTGAGGCGCGGCCAGATGCGGTGATGCAGATCGCCTCCTTGGCAATTCGCTCCGGCAACGGCGCCCTGCTCAAGGGTGGCCGCGAAGCCAGCCGCAGCTGTGAGGCCATTCATGCAGCGTTGCGCCGTGGCCTGGCCGCAAGTGCGGTGCAGCCCGATGCCCTGGAGCTGCTCACCAGCCGGGAGGAAAGCTTGGGGCTGCTGAAGCTCGATGGGTTGGTGGACCTGATCATTCCCCGGGGCTCCAATGCCCTGGTGCGCTTCATCCAGGACAACACCCGTATTCCAGTGCTGGGTCATGCCGATGGCATTTGCCACCTGTTTGTGGATAGGGCCGCCGACCTTGAGCTGGCCCTGAAGGTGGCGCTGGATTCCAAGACCCAATACCCGGCAGCTTGCAACGCGATCGAAACCCTGCTGGTTGACGCGGCAATAGCTGCTGATTTTCTGCCCAGGGCCGTGCTGGCCTTCGGGGCCGCCGGGGTTGAATTGCGCGGCGATGCCGCCGCCATGGCGCTAGGGGTGGCTCATGCCGCCTCAGACGACGACTGGAGCACCGAATATTCCGACCTGGTCTTGAGTGTGAAGGTCGTTGCCGACATCGAGGCCGCGCTCGCGCACATCGCCCACTACGGCTCGCGTCACACCGATGCCATCTGCACCAGGGATGCCGCCACAGCCGATCGCTTCTTGGCTGCGGTTAACAGCGCCGGCGTCTACCTCAACTGCTCCACCCGCTTCGCCGATGGCTTCCGCTACGGCTTTGGCGCCGAGGTGGGCATCTCTACCCAAACCATGCCCCCCCGCGGCCCCGTTGGGCTGGAGGGTTTGGTGACCTATCGCTACCGGCTGCGCGGCGAGGGCCACATCGCCGCCGATTACGCCAGCGGCGTGCGCCAGTTCAGCCATCGCCCCCTGCCCCTTTGAGCTTCCTGCCATGAGCGATGCGATTCAGCTGCGAGGCCTGCGGCTTTGGGCCCATGTGGGGGTGCTCGATTTCGAGCGCAGGGATGGCCAGTGGTTTGAGCTGGATCTGGAATTGGGCGTGGATCTCAGTGCTGCTGGGCGCAGTGATGCCCTAGCCGACACCCTCGACTACAGCCAGTTGATCACCGCCCTGCAAAAACAGGCCCGCAGCCTGAGTTGCCAAACCCTGGAGCACTACAGCGAAAGGATTCTCGAACGGATCGAGGAGCTCTATGGCCCGGTGCCGGTCCGCCTTGAACTGCGCAAGTGTCAGGCCCCGGTGCCGGGCTTTGGCGGGATTGTGGCGGTGCGGCGCAGCCGGCATCACTAGGAAAATTTGAGGCAGAACCCGCCTCTGTGGTGAAAGTCAGGTTCGCTGCCGGGATGGGCCACGGCCCAGTAGGCCAGCTCTCCGCTGGAGCTTTGGAGCACGGCGGACACCCCAACTTCGAGCCCCGCAGCAGCCCGGTGGATGCCCAGCGCTGGTGGCAGCGCGCAAGTAAGGCTCAAGCTCAATTGTTTGTCATCGCCCATCACGCTGAAGGGGAGTTGCTTGTAGGCAGGTTCCTCGGCTAGCCCCTGCCGGTAGCCCTCTAGGTGATAGACGTTCCAGTGACCGGCGGGCGAAAGGTTGTACTCCCAGTAGTCGCTGTTACCTGCAGCGGCAAGAAAGAATTCCAGGCAGGTTGCTTGCCAAAGAAGGTCTTGTCGCAGTGGTGGGCCGCTGCTACGAGCAATCCTCAACTTGGCTAGTTCGCCCTCAAGCTGGAATGTGATCTGCAGAGTATTCTCAACCACGCTGAGTTGGCCATGGAGTGAGTAGAGAGCAAGTTCCCCCTGCATTTCGGCTGCATAAGGAATTAATTTGAAGCTGGTGCTTTTCATCGCAGTTTTGCCACAATCTGCCGGATTTTTTCTTCCTGGGCCTCAATGCTTTCGGTGAGACGAAATTGCACTAGAGCCCTTGCGAGGTTGTGGTTGGGATGGGTGGTACGAAAGTAGACATTGCCAGCTAGATGGTCACTTAAGAAGCGCATTCCTAGCTCAAAGCTGATCAGCCTTGCCGACACAAAGATGTAATCTAGGTCCGTATCGCTTAGGGATGTTCTTGCCGCGTCCAGGTAGCCCTCCAGGAGGGTCTCGCAGAGATCTAGATCAAATTTGACGCTATCTGGTTCACAGGCTTCTTCCCCCGCTGGATTGCAGGCTGAACGCAAGCAATCACCAATATCGTAGTGCACCAGGCCTGGCTTAACTGTGTCTAGATCCACCATGCTCACGGCAGTTCCCGTGTGGGCGCAGAGCATCACATTGTTGATTTTGGGGTCGCCGTGAATAGGCCGCAGCTGCAGAAAGCCCGCTTTAATGGCGTCCTCAAGGATCGGTGCCAGTTCGCGGCGTTGCTCTACAAATGCAGCACACCATTGCTCCCGACCGTCCTGACCTATTGGGCTACATAGCAGAGCTTGGTCGTAGGCCGCCAGGTAGGTCGGTGTGACGTGGAAACCCGGCAGGGTGTCGGCTAGTTGCTCTAGGGGCAGGTCGCTGATCAGCAAGTGGAATAGCCCTAGGCCGCGACCTACCTGCCGGGCCTGCTCCCGGTCCGTGATCGCCTCAACCGTCACGGCTTCTTCGATGAAGCTCTGTAGACGCCAAAATTGGCCCTCTACCCATAGCCAGGGTCGGCCGGTATGGCGGTTTGCGATTAGCCGCGGCACTTCCCATCGCTGTCCGATCAGAGGATGCTGCTTGGCATGTTCGCTGAGCGCCTCCAGGTTTTGCATCACCAGCTCCGGCTGGGGAAACACCCCGGTATTGAGCCTTTGCAACACATAGCGGCTTGCTGTTGCCCCTCCAGAGCCCACCTCCATTAAGTAGGTGTCGTTGACGTTGCCGTTACCAAGAGGTGCAATCGTTGTGACAGGTCCGGGGAGGATGAAGGCCTCGGCGACCGCCACCAGCTCCGGTGCAGGAGTGGCCATCAGGCGGCCACCAGCCCGGAATGTCGGATCAGCGCCTCGCTGCTTGGCTGACGCCCTCGGAAGGCTTCGAACACCTCAGCTGGGGAGCGGCTGCCACCGAGGCTGAGCACGGTGTCGCGGAAGCGGCGGCCGGTGGCGACGATCTCCTCCTCCTGCTCCAGGCCCACCTCCTCGAAAGCGCTGAAGGCATCGGCGCTGAGCACCTCAGCCCACTTGTAGGAGTAGTAGCCGGCCGCATAGCCGCCGGCAAAAATATGGCTGAAGGCGCAGAGCAAGGCGTCCTCGGCTATGGGCTCAAGCACCGTTGTGGTGGCAGCGATATGGCGGCGCAGTTGATCCGGACTCTCACCGCTGTCGGGGGTCCACTGGCTGTGCAGGCGTAGATCGGTGAGGGCGAAGTGCACCTGGCGCAGGGTGGCGCCGCCAGCCATGAAGGTGCGAGCAGCCAGCAGCTTTTGGTATTCGGCCTCCGGTAGCGGTTCGCCGCTTTGCCAGTGGCGTGCCATGCCCAGCAAGGTGGCCCGGTCGTAGCACCAGTTCTCCATGAACTGGCTGGGTAGCTCTACCGCGTCCCACTCCACGTTGTTGATACCGGCGGCCTGGGGCCGCTCCACCGTGGTGAGCATGTGCTGGAGGCCATGACCAAATTCGTGGAAGAGGGTTTCAACCTCGTCGAAGGTCATCAGGCTGGGGGTGTCCCCCACCGGTGGGCTCTGGTTGCAGATCAAGTAGGCCACCGGCAACACGGGCTCGCCGGTGATGCTGCGGGAGCGGCCGAGGCATTCATCCATCCAAGCTCCACCGCGCTTGCTGCCAGGGCGGCTATAGGGATCAAGGTAAAAACCTGCCAGGGGCTCCCCGTTACGGGCTTCGAGCACTCGGAAATAGCGCACATCGCTGTGCCAAATCGGTGCTTCCCCATCTGCGGCCACTATTTGTATGTCGAAGAGGCGCTGGCAAAGAACAAACAGCCCCTGCAAAACCTGCTTCAGGGAAAACCAGGGTCTGAGGGCCTCGCTGTTGAGCTCGAAACTCTCCTGACGCAGCACCTCTGCCCAGTAGCTCACGTCCCAGGGCTTGAGCTCAGCTGCCTCGGGTGCCCCGTGGCGCCTGGCGCAGGCAGCAAGGGCGGCGAGCTCCTGCTGGGCCACTGGGAAGGCTGCAGCGCGCAGGTCTTCAAGTAGGTCTTCGACCTCTTGCACCGAGCCGGCCATTTTGGAGGCCAGGCTTACCTCGGCCCAGTTGGCATAGCCCAGCAGCTGGGCTTGCTTCAACTTCAGCTCCAGGATTTGGGCAATCAGGGGATTGTTATCCAGTTCGCCGCTGGCGGCCCTGCCCACCTGGGCGCGGTAGACCTTTTCGCGCAGGTCCCTGCGCTCACTGAATTTGAGAAAGGGCACCACCCTCGGCATATCTAGCCCCAGGCGCCAGCCGCTTTCACCGGCATCTGAGGCAGCTTGGGCCAGCAGCTGCCGCAGGCTGGCTGGTAGGCCGGCCAGTTCGGCTTCGCTGTTCAAAGTGAGGCTCCAGCCGTTGGTGGCATCGAGCACGTGGTTGCCGAAAGCGGTGGCGAGTTCGGCGAGCCGCTCACAGGCGGCGTTGAAGGCTTGCTGCTCTTGCCCTTCCAGGCCCACGCCCCGCAACTGCATGTCCCGTAGCTCCGCCGCCAGGATGCGGCTCTGGGTGGCATCGAGCTGGCTGGGATTGGCTTGCAGTGCCTCGAGAGCTCGATATATCGGACGCGATTGCCCAGCGCGGTTGCCGAATTGCACCACGGCCCCCTGCTGCTGTTGGTGGGCCTCCCGCAGGGCTGGTGTGTTGCAGACGCCATTGAGATGGCTCACCACCCCCCAGCTCCAGCGCAACCGCTCGCCAAGCTGGTGTAGTGGCTCCATAACCTCCTCCCAGCTGAGCAACTCGGATTCGCCTAAGCGCAGCTCAAGCCTGGCTTCCTGGTCGGAGAGAGATTCGTTTAGGTCGCTCAGTAAGGCTGGGATCGCCTGCTCTACCTGCTCCGGCGTGATCGCATCGAAGGGCGGAAGACCCTGACCAAGCAGCAAGGGCAGGGGTGCGCTCAGGGTCATGGACGGGGGATTTGGTGCAGCCATTCCAGCCGATCCAGCAAGCTTTTGTGAATTAGCCCAGGGCGGTGACCCGGCCCATGGCAAACAGGGCAGTTGCACTCAATTGCTGGGCTAGGGCGTTGGTTGAGGCCTCATAGACATCGATTGCCAGCCGGGGCCAAAAGCCAATCGCCAGCGTTGGTATCAGCAGGGTGAGACCAATAAAAAGCTCCCGTGGACGCATGTCGCCCACCACAGCTAGGGCAGGAATTCTGGGACCGAAGAACACCCGGCGGCAGAGGCTGAGCAGGTAAACAGGAGTAAGTACTAATCCGATCGCTGCCAGCACGATGGCGATCACCCGGAAGCCGATGGTGAAGTCGTCGTTGGCGGTGATGCCAAGAAACACCGTGATCTCGCTCACAAAGCCACTCATGCCTGGCAGGGCAAGGGAAGCAAGAGAGCTGGCCAGGAAAAAGGCGAAGGTGATCGGCAGGGCCTTGGCGAGGCCGCCCATGTTGGGGATTGAGAGGGTTTTAGTGCGTTCGTAAAACACCCCGGTAACAAAGAACATGGCAGCTGCGATCAAGCCATGACTGATCATCTGCAACATGGCGCCGCTGATGCCAAGGGCATCTACTGCACCAATACCGAGCAGCACAAAACCCATGTGGCTCACGGAGCTGCAGGCAATTCGCCGTTTGACATTGTCCTGGGCAAAAGCATTCAGGGCGCCATAGACGATGTTGACAATGCCGAGCACAATTAGGGCTGGTGCCAACCTCAGATGCACCTCCGGAAGCATCTGCACGTTGAAGCGCAGCAGGGCGTAGCCACCCATCTTCAGCAGCACCCCTGCCAGCAACATCGATACGGGCGCATTTGCTTCACCGTGGGCGTCGGGCAACCAGGTGTGGAGGGGGAACATTGGCAATTTCACCCCGAAGCCCACCAGGAAGCCCAGATAACAGAGCAGGCCAAAGGTGCCACCTGGGGAACGGTTGGCTAGCTCTGAGAGGTTGAAGCTGAAGCTGTCGCCTGAGAAGGCAAGAGCAAGGCCGCTCAACAAGATCAGCAGGGAGGCTGTGGCGGTATATAAAATAAACTTAGTGGCCGCATATTGACGTTGCTTGCCACCCCAGATTGCTATTAATAGATATACCGGAACCAGCTCAAGCTCCCAGGCAAGGAAGAAAAGCAGAAAGTCTTGGGAGAGAAAAACCAGGCCCTGGGCTGAGGCCTGAACAAGCATCAGGGCGAAATAGAGGCGGGTTTTAGTCTTGATGTTCCAGCTGGCTGCAACCGAAAGCAGGGTTACCAGGCCTGAGAGCAGCACCAGCGGTGTGGAAAGGCCATCAGCTGCCAGGGACCACTCCAGGCCCATGGCCGGCACCCAGCTGACCCTTTCGACCAGTTGCAAATCACTTATGGAGCCATCGAAGTGCCTGTTAAAGCAGAACAGCATTAGACCAAGGTCGATCGCCAGGGTGGCGAGGGCCAGGGTGCGGGGCCACTTGGGGTCGCTGCCATCTCCTGGCAGCAGAGGCATTACCAGGGCTACTGCTGCTGGCAGCAGCACGATCAGGCTCAGCCAGGGAAAGGCCGATTCCGCTGCTGGAGCGCCCAGGCTGGACGCGACTAGCAGGGGCATGTTGACGTCCATCACGGCCCGATTGCAGATCTGGTGATTCGCTGAACAGGGCCGAGGTCAGGCGCTGTTCAAATCGGCAACCAACCTATCAGCCCCGGTTGCTCGACTGAGTAAATTTACTCACTGACAGCGGGCTTCTGGTCTGGCAAGTGCTCCCAGCGGCTGCCCAGCTGCTGGATGGCCAGCACCTCGGAGCGGGACTCAACCCCGGCTTGGTGCCAGGCCCGAACCATCGCTCTGCTGACGTTTTCGGCCTCAGGTTTGGGGCACAGGGCAAGCAGGCTTGGACCGGCGCCACTGATCACGCAACCCCAGGCTCCCGCTGCTAGTGCCGCCTCCCTCACGGCCTTGCCACCGTGGATCAGGCCCCAGCGGTAGGGCTCATGCAGGCGGTCGTGCATGCCATCGGTGATTAGGTCGCCATTGCCGGTGCGCAGCCCCTGCAGCAGCAAGGTAAGGCAGCCCAGGTTGATTACCGCATCCCCCACCGGAATTGATTTCGGCATGGCTCGCCTTGCTTCGCTGGTGGTGAGCCGGATAGCTGGGATAGCCACTACGGCCTGTACCAGGGGCGACCACTCACAGCGCACCACCCGCCAACGGTGCGAGGCCGCCTTGGCTGTCATGCACAATCCCCCCACCAGGGAGGGCACCACGTTGTCGGGATGGCCTTCAATATCTATGGCCAACTCCAGCAGCTTCTCGCGGCTGAGGGGCTCGCCCACCAACGCATTGGCGCCGAATAGGCCAGCCACGATCGCCGTGGCGCTGCTGCCTAAGCCCCGGGCCGGCGGCACCGCCAGTCGCACTCTTGCCTCTAGGGCCACCGGCTCCTCGCCAGCTTCTTTCCACACCCGTTGGGCCGAGCGATACACCAGGTTGTCGGGCCCACCGCGTAGGTGGGCTCCTTCGCTGCCTTCAATAATCAGATCAAAGCGCTCGCTGCCTCCCTCGATGCAGCGCATCTGAAAGACGTTGTCGAGATCCAGGGCAGCCCCCAGACAGTCAAAGCCAGGGCCCACAT